>JBLHRW010000018.1:0-24893 GCA_047626445.1 Neolewinella sp. | reverse complement strand
AACGAACCCAAAGATTAACTTGACGACGCTCCGCGTCGTTAAAAAACAAGGGTCCTTTCCGTTACCTGGGACTGCGTCGTTCCTCCTTGTCCCAGGCAACTCAAGTGCAGTCGCTACGCGACAAACCGAGACATTCAAAAACTTAGTTTACACTGTACTAGTACACTGTACTAGTTGGCCATCACCGATGAAACCATGACTAAACCTACCGTAAGGAGGCTGTCCTTGTCTACTCAATATTACAAAAGCAAACGAAACTTACCGCTTCGCAGCGTCCGTTTTACTTCATCTTTCGTCTTTTACCCAGCATGGAAGCTTACAGGATCGCCGTGTGGCCCTGGGGAACGATTCTTGGCCAGTCGTCTTAGTAAAATCACGATGACCGTTGTCGTCCATTCGCTAACTAAGTTAGTCATGGCTTACCTTCATGAAAATGAAAATAGTATTCATCCGGAAAAAACCTACTTACAAACATCAAGGATTACCATCGAAACAACTGAAACCATATACGAGCATTTTGAAAAGTTCATTAGACTCTCAGCGGACCTGAAGTTTGAGCTCGCCAAACGATTGAAGCGTAAGTCCTTCAAAAAGAGGAGATTGGTTTTAGATGCGAACAACGTTTGTAGAGAAAGCTATTTCATCACATCGGGTATTCTACGCACCTACTTCTTGAAAGACGGAAAAGAAATTAGCGAGTACTTCTGTGGGGTGAACGAATGGGTGAATTCACCCAAAAGCTTTACCCAAAGGAAGAAAGACATCTACTATATTGACGCGATTGAGGACACGGAGGTCTATACCATAAACGTGAATGACCTGGTGTACCTATTTGAAAAATTTCCCGAAATGGAACGCTATGCGCGCCTGTCCATGGGCAGCACTTTTGGACATTTGATGGAGCGTATTGCCTCCATGCGATTTACTTCCGCCAAGGAACGATACGATCATTTTCAACGAACGTATGCTGACATCTCTCATCGCATTCCTTTAGGGATGGTGGCCTCTTATTTGGGGGTTACGCAAGAAACGTTAAGCAGAATAAGGGCCCAAAAGTGATTATTTGATCCAGGTCAAAAGTTAGGACCATCTCCGCTGGTAGTTTTGAGGCTCAATTTATAGCAGTATGAAGAAGCTTATCAAAAGAGTAGCCCTGGTGGTTCTATTAGTGTTGACCCTTGGTCTTATTTACATCTTTACTTATGTCCCGCCGCTTTCAGAACAACACGGTGTTGTCGAATCGAAGCTGTACTTAGGGGATGCTGATGGCCAACCCTTAATCGTAGCCTTTGGCGGCGGCGGCGGTGGTAACGAATGGGCTAGAGACTACCTGAAAGGGAAGCGAGACAGCCTACTCCAGCAAGGGTATGCCGTTCTAGCGGTAGGGTACTTCAATTACGAGGGGGCGCCACAATCCCTGGACCGCATCTCACTTAATGCGATCTCCGACACGATCCTGCATATTGCCAGGCACCCAAAAATAGATGGATCAAGGATTGCCCTACTCGGAGGCTCGCGGGGAGGCGAGCTGGGGTTGAATTTGGCGAGTAGGTTCAAGCACTTTAAGGCAGTTGTTGCCTTGTCTACCTCCAATGTCAGTTTTCCTGCCATCACCTGGTCCGCCAATACTTCTTCGTGGACGTATAATAACGAGGAAGTCCCCTACGTTCCGGCACCATTGAAAATGATCGTACCTGCATTGAAAGGGGACCTGTATACGGCGCACTGTATGATGCTAGAAGATGAAGCGGCGGTAAAAAAGGCAGAGATCCAGGTAGAAAACATTAACGGACCTATCTTGATCCTATCTGGCAAAAATGATGACCAATGGCCTGCAACAGCTATGTCAAACAGGTTAATGGAAAGACTGCAGGAGCATGACTTCAAACACTATAAAGAACACACTATACTACCTGGCGGGCACATAGCTCCGTTGGAGCAGTTTGATTTGGTGTATGATTTTTTGAATGATCACTTCTCGGTAGAATGATGCTTGCGCGACTTCACCTTGCAGCATTTTGAATCACAGATTACAACGGATTACGCAGCAAGGAGCTCCAGACTTCCCATTTCACTGGCAACAGTGATTTGGCCGAGACGAGCACGTTGCTAAGCACAAGGTAGAAAAAATACCTTCTGCGAAATATATTCAACCTTCTGCGAAATTGTTAGAAATATTGGTTAGCCTCTTCATAGCTTTGTGCTACCGAAAAAAGTAAAGTGCGAAGTATGAAAAACTTAAAGTGGAGTAGCCAGGACATTCCAAGTCAGGAGGGCAAAACAATAGTAATTACCGGAGCCACCAGCGGCTTGGGTAAAGAAGCGGCCAAGGTACTAGCAAGTAAAGGTGCCACAGTTGTTATGGCCGTCAGAAATACGCAAAAAGCAGCAGCTGCAGTCAAGCAAATTCGCGATGGTTTTCCAAGCGCAAAAATTGACATAAGAGCGCTAGACTTAGGGAGCTTAGCTTCGGTAAAGTCATTTGCTGAAGGCATCTTATCCGAGCATGACAGTATTGATGTTTTAATCAATAATGCCGGAGTGATGATGTGCCCTTATTCCAAAACCGAAGATGGTTTTGAAATTCAAATGGGGGTGAATCACCTGGGGCATTTCGCGCTTACAGGCCTCTTAATGCCGTTGTTGATGCGTTCGAAGGGCGCTAGAATTGTTGCAACGAGTAGTATCGCCCATAAATCGGGAGACATTAATTTTGATGACATCAACTGGGAGGCAAGGAAATATAAGACCACGAAAGCCTATTCAGACAGTAAGCTTGCCAACCTGTATTTTATGTATGAGTTAGCCAGGAAACTTAAAGGGGATGAAAGCGCACCAATTATTACTACTTCGCATCCAGGTTGGACGAAGACAGAACTGGACCGACATTCAGGTCTTGCCAGCTTCATCGGCAACATAATTGCTCAAACAGTTGAAATGGGCACGCTCCCAACATTAAGAGCCGCAACAGACGTTAATGTGAAATCAAGGGACTACTTTGGCCCTGCAGGGATGATGGAAATGCGTGGATACCCAGTCCTTGTTTCGTCCACTGAACTAGCTCGCAATACTGAAAACGCAAAAACACTCTGGGATATGTCAGTGCAGCTAACAGGAATAAGTTACTAAGGGACGCCGTACAAATAACTTACGCCTTTTGACCGTCTTATTTTGCCCTCCCCGCACCTAAAAATCATTTCCGTAACTGAGGCTATGCAAAGGATTTTTAAGCGCGGTGAGAACAAAAGCGTCAGGTCAAAAACCAGTAAGTTATTTATACGGCGTCCCTAAGTTCGCGCAGCGACCGTCTATCCTTGTCCAGTCATCTTTAGTGCTTCAGGAACCGTAATACGCACACCGTTGTTTTTGGCAACGACGAAGGCACCGGTTACCCCCATGATCTTGAGGCGGTCGCGTAGTTTGGCGGCGCTGGTGTAGGTGCGAAACTGACTGACCACCACTTTCTGAACGCCGTTCTGCTCCTGCAGCTCCAGGGCGTTACCCGTAGAGAGGTCGGAGTTTACCGTATTCTTTGCGTAAGCGCCCAGTTGGACTTGGAAAATGACGCCAGCTACTACGGCTTGCTGGTCGGTGTCCAATCGGTCATTAGTAGCGTTGGTTGCTGCTGCGGCAGCACGAGCGTTAGCATCAGCGACCTGCTGGCGGAGTTGGTCGTTCTCCATCTGAGCGCTGGTGAGGTTGGCGCGTAGGGCGGTGATGTCCTGGTTCGCCGTTCCGCTCCGGGTGCGGAATTCGTTGAGTTGCTGTCGGGTGGTGGCGAGTTGCGCCTCCGTCGTTTCACAATCTTCCACGAGCTGGCGCAGCGCATCGGGGTTTTTCTTGTAGGTCGCGGCAAGACTGGTCCAGTCACGTCCGCCGTCTGGCGAAGTAGCGGCAGCGGTCGTCTTCTTGGCACAGCTGGAAAAAGCCAGAAATAGGGCAAGGGAAAGTAGGAGTGTTAGTTTTTGCATGGCAGTATGGGTTGTTGAATCAACAAAAATAATACGCATTTGCCACCGGGAGGTTGTGTGGTGTCTGAACATTGCTTCTTAAAGATCAATTATTGCCTCCTGCGGCCGCGCCTTATTAGCCTTGTGGTCTGGTCGTCTTGTGGTCTTTTAGGCCTTGTCCGATGCTCGCGCTGCTCTACAATCTGATGGGCTGACAGTACGAGCGCTAGCGAGCTCTCCCTTGCAGCAGCACTACCAGAGCACAAGACTACAAGACTACTTACTCGTGCTAAGCGCCCGATAAGTACTCAAGCCACATTCCAGAAAATCCTCATAAACGTCCGCATCCGGCGTATAGGCCACCGGAGGGTTGAGCGTCGTCCCGTCGGGGCTAATGAGCACGTAGTAAGGTTGGGAAGACTTGGCGTAAACGTTTTGCTGCAGGTATTGCCACTTCTTGCCGACGTTGTCGATCAGGCGGGTACGGCCGGTGCCGTCCATTCGGTCAACTTCGCGCTGTTGGGCTTTGGGGAGTTCCGTCCGGTCGTCTACGTAGAGGCTGACGATGACGTATTCATCGGTGAGGTAGCGCTTGACGTTGCCGACGGTCCAGACGTGTTCCTCCATCTTACGGCAGTTGACGCAGGAGTAGCCGGTGAAGTCCAGCATGACAGGCTTGTTGACCTTGCGGGCGAAGGCGAGGCCTTCTTCTAGGCTCTTGAACGGGGTTATATTCAGGTTCTCGTCGCAGGGGAGGAAGTAGTTGTAGCAGACAGGCGGTGCAATGCCACTGAGGAGGTTGCGGCCCTTGTAGGTGCCGGTATCTCCGTCTGCCGTGAGGCCGAGTACGAGATAGCCAGTGAAGACAACTGCGGCGATGGCGATGCTTACGCCAATGGGGCTCCGCTTACGCTTCTTACTGTCGAGCGGGAAGCTGATGAGGCCAAACAGGTAGGCTGCAATACCAATGGCACACAGGATCCAAATGAAGAGGAAGGGCTCGATGCGCAGGAGGTCCCATTCGCCGACCAAGTCAGCGGTACTAAGGAACTTGAAGGCCAGGGCGACTTCAACAAAACCGAGTACTACCTTCACGCTGTTGAGCCAGCCACCACTTTTGGGCATGCTTTGCAAAAAGCCGGGGAAGGCAGCGAAAAGCGCGAAGGGCAGGCCCAGCGCAACGCCAAAGCCAGCCATTCCCGCCGTCAATGGCCAGGCACCTCCGCTAAGGGTTTCGACCAACAGGCTGCCAAGTATCGGACCGGTACAGCTGAAGCTGACCAGCGCCAGGGTGAGGGCCATAAAGAAGATGCCGATGATGCCACCGGAGCCTTCGGCCTGGCTGGCGCGGTTACTCCAGCTCTCTGGCAAGGTCAGTTCGTAGAAACCAAAAAAGCTGCCGGCGAAGAACATGAAAACCAGGAAGAAGACAATGTTGAGGTAAACGTTGCTGGCAATGGTATTCAGGATGCTGGGGTCCAGCCCGTCCAGTAAGTGGAAGGGGGCACTAAGGAGCACGTAGATCATGAAAATGAAAAAGCCGTAAAGGCCAGCCTTACGAATACCTTCGGCCCGGGTACCACCACTTTTGGTGAAGAAACTCACGGTAAGCGGAATCATGGGGAAGATGCAGGGCATCAACATGGCAAAGAGACCGCCCAGAAGGCCGAGGCCAAAGATGGCCCACAGGCTTTTACCTGCGGTGCTGCGGGCGCCTTCGCTGCAATCGCCTACGGGCTCGGGTACAAAGTTGGCGGAAATACCAAGCTCGTTGGTGGAGACGGTTGGCCCGGCTGGGGGGGGCGTAAGGCTGATGCCCTGGCCGCCACCTACCAGCCCGTCGATGGAAGCGGTGACGGGGTTCGCAGCAAGATTGAGCGCAAAGGGGACTTCTACGGGAGGGAAGCAGGTTTCGTCATTGCAGGTCATGTACTCGACGTAGCCCTTGATTTCTGGTTTGCCGCTTACCCGGACGAGCTGACTGTAGGTAACGTTACCGCCATCGATTTTATCGACCGTAGCATCCCAGGCTTTGTCATACTTTTTAGTAAGGGTGGCGCTCTCTTCGCTTGTTTCTCCTACAGTTGTAACGCCGTTTCCGGTCTCTATGAAAAAGGTGGTAGGTCTTAAACCGATGTCGGGGTCAGCGTCCTTACTGTAGACTGTCCAGCCCTCGTCCATATGACCGGTTATGTTGATCTTATAGTCCGTCTCGGTAAGCTGTTCGGCGGTGAGAACCCAGCTTACTGGCTTGTTTTCGTTGGAGGATAGGCCCTCGGCCCGGTAGGTCGCTATGGGGTCTCCATAAGCAGTATCCTCTGCTTGCTGCGCGTTTGGTGCCTTGCCCTCGGCCAGTAGATTGTCTTCTTTTTCGGGCGCGGCCGCAGGTGCAGAAGTAGGGGTAGAAGAAGCAGGGGACGTAGCAGCGGTTGAGGTCTGTGGCTCCGGTTTAGTCGCTGATGGTGCATCGGCTGGCTTGGCTGGCCCGGGGGCCACCTCACCCCTGGGCGCTCCGGCGGCGGGGAGGACATAGCTGAAGACCTCGTCGGTTGGTGGCAGGCATTGCTCGTCGTCGCAGCACATCCATTCCACCATTACGTCGATGGGCTTACTGAAATCCTTGACTTTTACCCGCTGGGTAAAAGTTACGGGCTGATCACTCAGGAATTTAATAACGTCGATCCCAAATAGGTCATCTATCCCGGATTTTTTATGTCCTTTTTCCACGGATTTACCAACCAGCTCGTAGTGGGCCCCCGGCTCCCAGGTAAAGCTAGTCGGGATGGGCCCGCCCTCTGGCGTGTACTGGCTGTAAATGGAAAAACCGTTTTCGGCCGTTGAGGTCGCAATCAGGTCAAACTCGTTACCCTCCACCTGTTGGTAACTGAAATCCCAACTGATGGGATTCGTAAACTGAGCGGTGAGGCCAAGGGTGAGCGCAAGAAGGAGGAAAGTGAAAAGAGAACGTAACATAGGAAATGAATTTGCCGAAGGAGCGCAAAAATACGGCGGTTTTGCAGGAGTTGCTGTCTTGGTCAGGACGTTGAGCTGGCGAAATTGCGTGGCCGGTGTGGCCTTCATCAGCTGAATCTAATCCCGCTTACCAAAACGTTACGAGTTATTAGGCGAATAAGGTTGCCTCCGGTCGGGAACTAAACGATAGACTGGCCGGCTTAGTTCCGTTAGGAAATGATTGTATACTACAAACGTAGTATTAAAAAGTGGATTGAACAAATATTTAATAAATTTAGGAAGGGTTTCTTGCGATAGCACCACAGAAGTAGCTAAGGAACGCAACCTCAGCTACCGCCGCAGCTTATCTTCTTCCTTCAACTTCTCCATCCGCTCCCAAAACGCTTGTTGCTTCAGCTGTTCAGCTTCTGCGGCGCGTTCTTTTTTTGTTTTACTGAAGGCATCGGGCTCAAGGAAGTGTTCTTTCTTGCCTGGGGTGCGCCGGGCCAGGTCTTCGTTGCGCTTTTTAATTTCGTGCTCTTCCAACTCACCCCGGAACATCCAGCCGGCCAGCGCTCCCATGACGCCGCCCATTAGGTGTCCTTCCCAACTGACGCCCTCCTGCCCGGGCAGAATACCGGCGGCCAGGCCGCCATAGTAAAACAGGACAACGAGGGCAACTATAATCGCCCGGAAATCCCGACGGAAGATGCCACTGAAGGCCAGGAAAGAGGCCAGGGCATAGACCATACCACTTGCCCCGATGTGCAGTTCGGTCGTCGTATTCAGATCAATCAGGGTATTGAGCGGACCACCCAGCACCCAAAGTAAGGCACCGGAACCTAGCCACAGCGTGATTAACACCCGCGGCCATAGCCGCGGATAAAAAAAGATTGTCATAGCACTGAGGGACAAAAACGGTAGTGAATTGCTCAGTAAATGCCCCCAGCTATCGTGCAGGAAGGGAAAGAAAATAATCCCCTTTAGCCCAACAATTTCGTTTGGCCGCAAGCCATACCACTGCGTCAGCCAACCCCCCATCAGGTAAGTGTCGACAATAAAAACCACCCACATCAACCCCAGGAAGACGAGTGGCCATTTGATTACGTTGATGAGGTTGCGTTTGCGGAGCATGGGAAGGGGGAGTTTTCAAGAATTACACAATCAATAATTTTCGATCAAGAATCAGGAATCAACTACCCTTCTTCGTCCTTATTCGGCATCTGGTCTTCGTCGTACAGTTTGTCGAACATCGTATCCACGCGGTTTATCTCGTCGAGCGTTTCATCGATAAAAAAAGAGATGTCAGGGATGCGGCGGATGTGCCTGCGCACGCGGTGCGCGAGCCCCGCTTTCAACCGTTGGTGATCTTGGTTCATCTGCATAATAACGGCTTGCTTATCGTCCGTATTCCAGATACTCACGTAGATCTTACACTGACTGAGGTCGGGCGTCGGATGGACTTCCGTTACTGTTACTAAGGGCTGGGCGCCATAGACGTAAGAACCTTCCTGCTGCAGGACGATGCTGAAATTGCGCTTAATCATTTCGGCGACTTGCCGTTGTCTTTTCGATTCCATGGGAAGGATTTATGATAGGGAACGTTTTGGAGGGTAGGGGAGTTGCGTCGCTGGAGGCGGTCGGGCCGCTTGGAGTACCGGCGGAGCCGGTCAGACGGATCGGAGGTAGGAGGCACGAGCCCTATCCGCCCGACGGCCCACGTTGCCCCCGCCTCCGGCGGCTGACGCGTAGCCGTCCGACGGAAGACTGGTAGAGGAAATCAGAGAACGGCCGTATCACTAGGCTCCACCAAATCCCACAGGTTACCGTACAAGTCGGCGAAGACAACGACCCGGCCGTAAGGGAAGTCGTTTGGGGGACGGATGATCTTGACGTTCTGTGCCATTAGGTTGGCATAATCCCGTTCAAAATCATCGGTGAAGAGAAATAGGAAGACCCGGCCTCCGGCCTGGTCGCCGATAAATTCACGTTGTTTCCCGCCCCGGCCTTCGGCCAGCAACAACGCCGCCCCGTTATCGGATCCGGGTGGGCGGACGACGACCCAGCGTTTGTCTTGTTCGGGCTGATAGGTATCTTCAACGAGCTCAAATTTTAGCTTGCGGACGTAAAAGTCGATGGCATCATCGTAATTGTCGACGACCAATGCGATGCGGGCGAGGTATTGCTTCATGGTAATGGTTTAATGCTGACGATCGCCTGGTGTAGTTGATAAGTTGAAGCGTTCTTTCGTCTCTTGCTCCTTTTATCCCTTAACCTTGCACCGGCGGCCGCGCCTAAAAATAGGCCACGCACAACAAAATGCCCCCTTTGTAAATTACTCAAGGAAAGAACCCCGATGGAAAAGAACGTACTAGGCACCCCACTGATCTCCTGCTGCACCGACCCGATGACCGGTTTTTACCGCGACGGCGTTTGTAATACCGGCCCGACGGACACTGGCCGGCACATGGTCTGCGCCATCGTAACCGCAGAATTCCTGACGTTCTCTCTCAGCCGGGGCAATGACCTGTCCACCCCACGCCCGGAATATCAGTTCCCCGGCCTGCGCCCGGGAGACGGCTGGTGCCTCTGCGCCCTGCGCTGGAAGGAAGCTTGGGACGCTGGCATCGTGGTGCCCGTAAAACTGGAAGCTACGCACCAGAAGGCGTTGGAATATATTGATTTTGAGGCGCTGCTGGAAGCGAAGGTAGTAGGTAGTAAGTAGTGGGTAGTGCTGCCGCGAGGCGATGCTCACTTCGTTCGTACGCCACCTTGGTTACTCGAACTTTAGTCCGCACGAGCGCAGCGAGCTTCCCTTTGCGGCAGCGCTATCAATCTACTTACTACCCAGCGCGAAGCGCGTCTACTAAAAAAAGAGCACAGCGATTTTTTGTCTACAAACGGCGCAGCCGTACGAGCGCAGCGAGCTAAAACTTGCGGCAGCACTACCGACTATGAACTACCTACTATCAACTAAAGACCTCCAGTCCCTCAAATAAATCATCCAAATCATCAAAGCCCTTATAACCGACCTTTTCTTCGCTGCTGCCACGGACGGCAAAACCGGCAACGGGGTAGGTGTCTTTCAACTCCTGGGGGTTGGCGCCGTCCAAGCTAATTTGTAGTAGGCAAGGGCGGTTGTTCAGGATTTTTGCGAGCGCGGGCAGGCCGAAAGGGTGGCCGGCAACCAGGTCGTTCCAGGTGATGCCGCCCTGCTCAAAGTCGAGCAGGATCAACGTTGCCTGTGGATGATCGGCGATGGTTTCGGCAACGTCGTCGCTGCTTTGATGGCCCGCTACTGGGACGTGGACGATGACTTTGATGCCGGCTTCGTTCAGTTTTTCGGGCGCGGACGCAGGTGCAGCGGAAGAGACAAGCACCGTATCGACTTTCTGTTGTTGGAGCAGCTCCGCCCAGGCAGCACCGTCCTCAATTTGGCCAAGTTCGGCTACGATGGTTGGCCCTGCCACCCATTCGCGAAGGGCATTGAGGTAGTCCCAGCTAATGCTTTCAGCAACGCCCTCACCGATGGGGAAGGCGAGGTAATCGACCTCCCAGGAGGCGAAGTACCGGGCGTCGGTCAGGTGGGTGATGCCGGAGGCGAGGACTTTAGTGGCTAGCATGGTTGGCTTGTTTTTTGCAAAGGTAGAAATGGGTGTTGGAATAACCACTAAGGCGAAGCTTGCGTTGGGGGAACCACTAAGGAACGCGGTATAAATAATTTACTGGTTTTTGACCTGACGCTTTTGTTCTCACCGCGCTTAAAAATCCTTTGCATAGCCTTTGTTACGGAAATGATTTTTAGGTGCGGTGAGGGCAAAATAAGACGGTCAAGAAGCATGGTTTATTTATTTCGCGTCCCTAAGACATTAAGGCACTAAGGAATTACACTAAGAAGGATGTGGAGAACCATTCAGGGCTGCTACGCAGCTGGTTGTTCTCACACAGGGCGCACAGAGACAATATTTTTCTCACCCCACCTCCTTAGGATAACAAGCAAAATACTTCCGGAACGTCCGCGGCTCAATGCCGAAATCGCTGATCTGAGACATAGGGACAACCTCGCCGCTTTTAGTAAGTACCATGATCTCTTCCTTATTGAGGGTATAGGCGCTGTTGCTTTCTTCGCCGCTGATGAGGAAGGCTTCGGCTCCCTTGGGTAAGTCACGGTGGCTGGCCAGTGACTGGCGGATGCCAGTGAGGTAGGCTTCGGAGAAGGGTTCGTTGGAGAATTCGAGGCGGAATAGGCGGCGGTTGACGAGGCCGTAGCTGAGGTAAGCCAGTAGGCGGTCGGGATGCTGCTGCCAGGCTTTGACGGCGGCGGTGATGTCGGTATCGTCGAGGGCGGCGAAGCAGTCGAGCAGGTCGTTGCGGCGAAGCTGGAAATCGGCGCTGGTGATCCTGTTTTTCAGGAAGAACTCCAGGCTTGCTGGTGCCCATACTTGGATTCCTTCGCGGCTGAGGTCCCGGGCGCGTTGCAGCACCAGGATGAGCATTTGCTCGGCGGCCACCACCGTTTTATGGAGGTACACCTGCCAGTACATGATCCGCCGGCTGGTGAGGAAGCGTTCGACGGAGTAGATGCCTTTTTGCTCCACCACCAGGCGGTCGTCGGCGACGTTCAACATTTTGATGATCCGGTCGTAGCCGATCACGCCCTCGCTGACGCCGGTAAAGTAGCTGTCGCGGTTGAGGTAGTCCATCCGGTCCATGTCGAGCTGGCCGGTGACGAGCTGGTGGAGGAAGTGTTTCTTGTATTTGCCCAGGAATATTTTGATGGCCAGTTCCAGTTTGCCGCCGAACTCATCGTTGAGCCGCTTCATAAAGTGAACGGACAGTTCTTCGTGGTGGGCTTCGATCAGGGTATTCTCCAGGGTGTGAGAGAAGGGGCCGTGGCCAATGTCGTGTAGGAGGATAGCAATGTGTACGGCCTCCGCTTCCCGTTTATTGATCTTAATACCCTTGCTCTTCAGGCTGGCCACCGCCTGGCCCATGAGGTGCATTGCTCCGAGGGCGTGGTGAAACCGGGTGTGCAACGCCCCAGGGTAGACGTAGTGCGTCAGGCTCACCTGCTTGATGTTGCGCAGGCGCTGGAAGTAGGGATGTTCCACCAAATCAAATAAGATCCCGTACGGAATACTGACGAAGCCGTAGACGGGGTCGTTGAAGATTTTGTGGGTTTTTTCCATGGGAAGCGTTCTTTAAGACCTAAAAGAGAATAGGCTTTAGATCTTGTTGTCTACAAATTTCATAAGCTTTACGTAGCTTGTAAGCATCTGCAATGTATGAAATTACGCCATATTCATTCAAGTTTGCCCGGTGTTCATATTCTCAACCTCCCACCAAAAGAAGAGAACCCAGAAGTAAGCGCTTTTAAACTCTACTCCTGCGGCTGCGCCCAAACGAACGAAGTGAGCTACCTCCTGCGGTAGCCTACCCTCTACCTTGTACCTGCGGCCGCGCCACCAACCCCGAAATTCCTCTGCAAACCTCCGGCGTAGTATTAATTCCCAAACATTCCCGACCTTTGCACCATCAAAAGCATGAAAGCTCCTAAGCTATGAATATTGTCATTGCAGGAGCCGGCGACGTTGGCTTTCATTTAGCGACATTACTGGCTACCGAAAACCATGACATCATTCTGATCGATACCGATGAGGATGTGTTGGAATATGCCGGGTCTCACCTCGATGTGCTCACCGTGAAGGGAGACGCGACCAGCATTGCCACGCTGCAGAAGGCCCGCGTTACCAACGCTGACTTGATGCTGGCCGTCACTACTTCCGAAAAGACCAATATGATGGCGGCCATCATCAGCAAAAAACTGGGCTGCCGCAGTGTTATCGCCCGGGTTGATAACGAAGAATACATGTGTGACGAACACATGGGGACCATCTGCTCCCTGGGGATTGATCAGATCATCAGCCCGCGTCAACTGGCCTCGGAAGAGATCGTACGCCTGATCAAGCAATGTTCCTTTACCGACATCTTCGAATTCGAAAACGGTAAGCTTTCTCTCTTGGGAATTACCCTCGACGACGATTCCCCGCTGGTAGGCGTTCGCCTCAGCGACATCTCCCAACTGGAAACAAATGTAGACCTCCACCCAATCGCTATTTTACGAGGGCACGAAACGATTATCCCCCGTGGTTTTACCCAGTTGCAGCGCAATGATCACATCTACTTCATCACCAAGCCGGAAAAGTTGTCGCTGGTGGAAGAGTTCGTAGGGAAAAAGCAACGGAAGGTCAAAAACGCTATGATCCTCGGGGGGACGGACCTGGCCATCTCAACGGCCCGCCTGATGCAGGATAACTACAGCGTTACCATCATCGAAAAGAATAAGCGGCGGTGCCAGTACATCAACGAACAGCTGAATAATGTGCTGGTCATCAAAGGAGACTACACGAACATTGAACTGCTGAAAGAAGAAGGGCTTAATAAAATGGATGCCTTCATCGCCCTCAGCGGGAACAGTGAAACTAACATCATCTCCTGCCTGACGGCCCGCAACCACGGGGTGTACAAAACCATCGCTCAGGTCGAGAATAAGGAATACATCCACATTAGCCAGAACATCGGCGTAGACACCCTGATCAATAAGAAACTGTTGGCCGCCAACAAAATTTTTCGCTTTGTCCGAAAGGGAAGCATCGAAGCCATTACCAGTTTGCACGGAGTAGATGCAGAGGTGATCGAATACGTGATCACCAAAAGCAACCAGCTGACCAGAAAGCCGGTAAAGGACCTCCACTTTCCCAAAACAGCCCTGATCGGTGGCGTTATCCGGGGAGAAAAAACGCTCATCCCCCGCGGAGACACCCAGTTGCAACTGGAGGACAAGGTGATCGTATTTGCCTTACCGCAGGCGATTAAGCGGCTGGAGGAGTTATTTCGATAGACCAATAGCACCATCAAGTGATCAACTTCCGTCCCATAGCCCGCGTCATCGGCATCCTCCTCGGCATCGTCGGTGTGTTGATGTGGACCGGCATACCCTTCAGTGTCTGGTACGATGAAGACTGGTGGCCCCTGCTCCTTTCCGGCCTGACGAGCATCGTGATCGGTGGTGGCCTGTTCCTGGTCAGAAACCCTAAAGGCATTCCCATCCGTAAACGGGAAGGCTACCTCATTGTGGCACTCAGTTGGCTGGCGATGGTACTTTCCGGGATGTTACCTTACCTGTACAGCGGGATGATTCCGTCGGTGCCTGACGCCCTGTTCGAAACGGTGTCTGGTATGACGACCACTGGTGCATCGGTGCTGACCGATATCGAGGCGCAGCCCCGGGGGCTCCTGTATTGGCGCAGCCTGACGCAGTGGATCGGCGGGATGGGAATCATCGTACTCACGGTAGCCATATTCCCACTGCTAGGTATCGGTGGTATTGAACTGTTTGCCGCTGAAGCGCCCGGCCCAACCTCCGACAAACTCCACCCTCGCATCAGCGAAACGGCCAAGCGGCTGTGGTTTCTCTACGTGGGGCTTACGGTCCTACTGGGTATCCTACTCGTCATCTTTGGGCTCTCTCCCTACGAGGCCATTAACCATGCCCTGACCACAATGGCCACCGGAGGCTTCAGTACCCGAAATGCCAGCGCCGCCGCCTTCGGGCCTTCGGTGCAGTATCTACTCATCCTGTTTATGTTCTTTGCGGGCGTAAACTATACGGTATTGTACCTCAGCTTTAAACGACGCTGGACCGAAGTATGGCAAAGCGATGAACTAAAAGCCTACATCGGGCTCATCGTATTACTGGTCTTCTTTTGCACCATACAAGTGTACTACGCTACGGGCGCGAACGACCTGGAACAATCCTTTCGCGACAGCCTCTTCCAAATCGTAAGCCTGATCACAACCACCGGATTCGTTTCAGCGGATTATACCAGTTGGGGGACCAACATGACCCTTGTTTTCTTCGTCCTGTTGTCGATAGGTGCCTGTGCAGGATCTACCTCCGGTGGCATCAAACTGATTCGACACCTGGTCTTCTTCAAGAACAGTTACCTCGAATTCAAGCGGATTATTCATCCTTCTGCCATCGTTCCGTTAAGGATAAACGACGCAGTGGTGCCCGGACGGATCATTACGCACGTTTTTAATTTCCTCCTCCTTTATTTACTGGTTTTTGTTTTTGGTTCCATCATTCTGGCGACCATGGGCCTCGACTTCATGACGGCCATCGGAGCCATGGCTACCAGCCTCGGTAATGTCGGTCCCGGTATTGGGGGCGTCGGCCCGGTCAACAACTTCGCCTGGCTTCCCGCACAGGTGAAACTTTTCCTCAGTTTTGTCATGATTGTAGGGCGGTTAGAAATATTTACCGTACTCGTCCTGTTTACTCCTTACTTTTGGCGGCTGAATTAGGGTTGTGCTAGGTCAATTTGGTTACATTATACGCAGTGGCTCCTGGCAAACGAAATCCCGGCAGGCAGGTGTGACGTGCTGCCACGTTTTGTACTGAAATACCGAAATTGACCTGACAGACCAATAGTACCAATAGACCAATAACACCAACCAATCCGCACACTATGCGCCAATTCCTATCAGCTCAAGACGCCCCCTCCATTGAAGAACTCATCGACCGCGCCCAACGGCATAAGCGGAAGCCGTTCCAGATGGAAGAGATCGGATATAATAAGACCATCATCAACCTCTTTTTCAATCCCAGCTTACGCACCCGGATCAGCACCGAAAAAGCAGGGCTTAACTTGGGCTTTGAGGTGATCACCTACGATGTCTCCGGAGGGTGGAACATCGAGTTTGAAGAAGGAGCGGTCATGAACCTGGATACCGCAGAGCACGTCCGGGAAGCCGCCGGTGTACTGAGTCAGTACTGCGATATTCTCTGCGTACGCTCTTTCCCTTCCCTGACGGATAAGAACGGCGACTACGCTGATACGGTGATGAAGGCTTTTGTGAAATACGCCACGGTACCAGTTGTTAGCCTGGAAAGTGCCACCCGGCACCCGTTACAGAGCCTGGCCGATTGCCTGACTATTTCGGAAAAGAGTAATCGACCTCGGCCCAAAGTTGTTCTGACCTGGGCACCGCACCCACGCCGCTTGCCGCAAGCCGTGGCCAACAGCTTTGCCGAATGGATGATCGCCTGGGACAAAGTAGACCTGACCATCTGTAACCCCGAAGGTTTTGACCTGGCGCCCGAATTCACCGCAGGGGCCAAAGTGGTGCACGATCAGGCTACCGCCTTTCGCGGAGCAGATTTTATTTATGCCAAAAACTGGTCGTCGTATACTGATTACGGTGCAACGGCAGACCTCCCGGCTTGGATGATCGATGAAGCCAAAATGGCCATGACCAACAACGCTTACTTCATGCACTGCTTGCCGGCCCGGCGCAACGTCGTGGTCTCTGATGGCGTCATCGATAGCCCCCGATCGCTGGTTCTAGACCAGGCGAATAACCGTACCTGGGCGGCGCAGGCAGTTTTGGCTAGTATGGATCTTTCCTGACGAACGCTAAGAATTCGGAATACCTCCCAAAATCAAGTCAGGCTTTGCCCACTAATGGCAAAGCCTGCCATACCTTCGCATTATGGTTAACCCTTCCATCCAATCCGTTCAGGCCGCACTGGCTGATGGCACCACCACTACCGTGGCGATTGTCCGTAACTATCTCGACGCCATTGATGAGCAGGGATACCTGAATATCTACGTCGAAGTGTACGCTGAAGAAGCGATACGGGAGGCGGCTAGGCAGGATGAGGCGCGGGCGCGGGGAGCAATATTGGGTAAATTAGCAGGGGTGGTCCTAAGCATCAAGGATGTTATTTGCTATGCCGGCCACGGTGTGAGTGCCGGCTCCAAATTCCTGGAAAGCTTTGTCTCTCCCTATACCGCCACTGCTTTACAACGACTATTGGACGAAGGCGTAATCGTAATCGGCCGGACCAATTGCGATGAATTCGCCATGGGCTCCGGCAACGAAAACAGCTTTTACGGTCCTACCAGGAATGCTGCTGACGTAACCCGGGTACCAGGAGGAAGCTCCGGCGGCGCGGCAGTATCGGTTCAGGCAGGGACTTGCCTCATCGCGATGGGGTCCAGCACCGGAGGTTCTGTTCGTCAGCCGGCCTCCTTTTGCGGCCTTTTCGGGTTCAAACCTACCTACGGGCGCATCAGTCGCCACGGGGTGATCGCTTACGGATCGAGTTTCGATCAGATCGGCTACCTGGCAAATAGTGCCGCAGACATCGCTTTGGCCCTCGAGGTCAGCGCGGGAGCGGACGCCTACGACGCAACGGCCCCCAATAAAGTGGTGGCGATCTACAGTAAACAAGCGGTGGACACCGGCCCACAGAGCATCGCCTACTTCGCTGATTTGATGAAAAGCGAGGCCTTGGCTCCGGAAATCCGTAGTGCTATGCAGGCTACCCTGGAGCAGTTCCGGGCTGCCGGGCACCGGCTGGAACCCGTTACCTTCTCCTATTTCGACTACGTGGTGCCGGCCTACTACGTCCTCACTACCGCCGAGGCAAGCTCGAACCTCAGCCGGTTCGACGGGATGCGCTACGGCCACCGTAGCCAGGATGCCACGGACCTCGACGCTACCTACACCAAAAGCCGGACCGAAGGCTTTGGTACCGAGGTGCAACGACGAATCTTACTAGGGACCTTCGTGCTCAGCAGCGGCTACTACGATGCTTATTACGGCAAGGCGCAGAAGGTTCGTCGCCTCATACGGGATCAGCTGCAGGGCATCCTCGATGCCCATGACTTCATCCTGATGCCCGTAAGCCCCAGCCTCCCCTGGCCTATCGGCGAACAAACGAATGATCCCGTTGCCAACTACCTCGCCGACATTTACACCGTACTCGCCAACCTGGCGGGCCTACCGGCCATCGCCGTTCCCCTGGAAACTGAAGGGGAGTTACCCGTAGGTTATCAGCTGATGGCCGATCAGTGGGAAGATGGGAAGTTGTTGAGCTTCGTCAGAGGGCTCTAGCAAAATGCCACAACACGCCCGCCGGATCGATCAGGAGGATCTCCCGCAGGCCCCAGTCGTAGTCCGTAGGTTTTTTTCAGCGGATACCGGGATACTGGTTGACGAGGTCCAGCGCTTGCAACTCCTGCCAACATAGGTCAAGATCAGATACGTTCAGAAAAAGCATGGTGTTCTCCGCCCAGGCTTTGACGTAAGCATTTTGAAGGTAAAACTGGCTGCCGCCTAATTCCAATAACACCAGGTCATCGGAAGTCCATAGTTCTTTGGCGCCTAAGTCCTGGTAAAAGGCACGGGAAACGGCAAAGTCTTTGGCAGGAACGAAGGTGCGGAGGTGGGTGGTGGATTGGAGGGATTTCATGTCATGAAAATAGCGTTGCCGGATTTAATCCGACGCCGTTACTTCGATTTGTGGTAGGCAATTCGCAAGCTAGATCGCCGGCCGAGGCGCAACGCGGTAGCTGAGGCGTCCGCCGAGAGAACGAAGACTTTGTTGGCCGAGCTTGCAATTACCCTTCGGTTTGTGGGTTGCTATCCTTCGATTAACTCCGCAGTGATCTTAGCCGACAACAAGCACAGCGGCACCCCGCCACCCGGGTGTACACTGCCCCCCAGGAAATACAAACCGTCGATTTGCCGGCTGAAATTCGGATGCCGTAAAAAGGCGGCCATGGTATTATTGCTACTCGTACCGTAGAGCGCGCCCTGGTGGGAGCCGGTGAGTCGTTCGATTTCCGGGGGAGTGATGATGCGCTCCTCCTCAATTAGATCGGCTAGATTTGGGACTCGTGCGCTAGCTTTTTTTTGCGCGGACGCAGGTGCAATAAGCTGGTTTTGGAGCAGGGTGAGGACGCGTTCTCGTAACTCCGGTATCATTGCTTTCCAATCCTGGCCATCATCTGCCGGAGCGTTGACCATAACGAACCAATTCTCGTGGCCGGGTGGGGCATCCTCTTGCACCAGTTTGCTGCTGATGTTGACGTAGACGGTGACGTCGTCGCTGAGGGTGCCGGCCTCCAGCTGGGTAAATTCCTCCCGGTAGTCCTCGCTGAAGAAAATATTGTGGACCCCCAATTCCCGGAATGACTGTTTGACACCCCAGTAAAAAATGACGGCGCTGGTGCTTTTCTGCTGACTGAGGGTTCGACTTGGCTGCTTAGCTCCGGGCAGGAGCTTGTCGTAGGCCAGCCAGACATCCATGTTACAGACAACGGTAGCTGCCGGATGGAACTGATCGCCAACTTTTACACCCGTTACCTTGCTGTCTTCACGGACAATCTCATCCACCCGCTGATTGAAGTGGTACGTCACCCCCAGCCGCTTCCCCAACTCATAAATGGACTGGCTGATGTCGTACATCCCGCCGGTGGGGAGGTAAGCCCCGAAGTGGTGCTCAAAGTGCGGGATCATACTGAGCAGGCCCGGAGCCTTGTAGGGGTTGGAGCCGTTGTAGGTAGCGAAACGGTTGAAGAGCTGGACCAGTTTAGGGTGCTTCAGGTCGCGCTCATGTACGGCGTTCATATTGGTGAACAAGTCGAGGGTAGGGACACGCAGCATCGCCCCCGCTACCTGCCAGTCGAGCCAGGTAGCTGCCCGGTGCAGAGATTTTTCAAGAAAGGTCTTTCCCGTCAGCTCGTACTTTCTGGCGGCGTCGGCCATGAAGCCGGCCACGTTCTCGCGCGGCACACCGAAGGTTTTGGCTGCCGCATCAGCTAACGCATCAGTGTCTCCCGGTGCGATGAAGCGTGTCCCATCGGGCCACCAATAATGACAAACGTCCGGTAGGCGAACATAATTGAAATGATCCGTCGGTGTTTCTCCCGCCAGCTCAAACAGTTCATCCACATATTGCGGCATGGTTAACAGGCTGGGGCCGAAGTCGAAGCGGTAATCCCCCAGGCTGAACTGGCTGAGTTTGCCGCCTGGGCCGTCGTTGGCCTCAAACACCGTGACTTGATGGCCGGCTACCGCCAAACGCACGGCGGCGGCCAGGCCGGCTATGCCGGCGCCGATGATGATGGTGGGGGAGGGAGAAGACATGGAGTTTTGTTCAGGGCTGATTGGTCAAAGGGGAAGGCAAAAAGGTGGGTAAAGGTTCAGAATATGGTCTAGATCTTCCAGGAGGACTAATTGTGGCGACGACTTCCCAAAAAGGGCAGATGCGATCTAACCGGGGAAGATGCCCAAGAAAACTTAGTAGCTTATCTAAAAAAGGGAAACATCTTTAAGCCCCAATTCGTTATACTTGTGAAAATTTCACAAAAATGATCATAAGTTTCAGCGTAGGCAATTTTAGGTCTTTTCGGGAAGTGCAGACTTTTAACCTGGCTGCCACCAATAAAAAGCCGAGGTATGCATTTCAGAATGATAGTGTAGTCCCCATTATTGAAGGAACCTCCGGGTTGAAAGTTAAGGTGGCCTATGGTGCTAATGGTAGCGGTAAGAGTAACTTATTATTAGCAATTGCGGCATTTACTAAAATTTGCCGAAACTCATTATCTGACAAAAAAGCACTTAAGTTACTAGTCCCTTTTTTGCTTGATGGTGTATCTCAAAGCGAGCCATCGTTCTTTGAGATGGAGTTCGACCACGAAGAAGTCATCTATCGTTATGGGTTTGAAGCTGATAAGAAACAATTTTATTCTGAATGGTTGTTTGCCCGATCGGATGAGAAAGAGTTTATGTATTACGAACGTGAAGGAAATAAGACAACCTTTAACGAGGAGGTTTTTCCAGAAGGGCATCAGATTATTAGTAGCCTTAACCCTGAAGTGACAGCATTGGACAAAGACGATCTGTTACTAGGGCTAGGTGTCGTTCGGAAAAGCGATGTTTTAATCTCCGTCTTGACTGGTATCAATAAAATAATTGTAGTTGGAGGAGTGATCGATGAGCGTATTCGTGAATTAGCGGAGGAAGCACTTAGAGATCCTAAAGCAAGGAAAATTACGACTAAATTTCTTCGTCAAATCGGGATCAAAGTGGATTCTATTATGCATGCTGATCATGAAGACGATCAAAACTTACTCAAGAAGGCCAAGGGTGACGTTGGAGAGTTGGGGGAGAATAAAATTATTTTTACGCATTCCTATTTCAATAAGAAAAGCAAGAAAAATGAATTCTACGGTTGGCCGGTTGAAGAAATGGAATCTGCCGGAACCCAACGCCTTGTTTTGCTGGCACCATTTATTATTTCCACCATTCTTAATGGTCAGGTTTTGATCGTC
Source organism: Neolewinella sp. (assembly GCA_047626445.1). GTDB lineage: Bacteria > Bacteroidota > Bacteroidia > Chitinophagales > Saprospiraceae > Neolewinella. Next base: position 3,802 of record JBLHRW010000018.1, on the reverse strand, counting down.
GACGAATTTGAAGCCCGATTACATACCTCTCTTTCACGTGCGATCATCGAAATGTTTATCGAGCCTGATAGCAACCCTAATCACGCCCAGCTTATCGTTGCCACACATGATACGAACCTACTCTCCTCCAATCTATTACGTAGAGATCAAGTGGCCTTTATTCAAAAAGATGAAGAAGGGGCTTCTGAAATCTTTAGCCTTTCGGATATCAAATATGTTCGTAGCGATGCCAGCCACGAAAAGGATTACTTAAGCGGGCTTTACGAAGCTGTTCCAAACGTTGACCGCCTAATAATCACGGAATAATGGCTCGGAGTAAGAAGCCATCTGGCAGAACAAGGACGAATAGACGGAACCCTCGACTAAGAAATCGGCCCGAAGTATTTTACCTCGTAGGCGAAGGAGAAAATACGGAGAAGTTTTACTTCGAATCCTTTAGCATCCCAGGGGTACTGAAGGTCGATTATAAATCTTATACACGTACTGCTTGACAATTGGTGGAGAAAGCCATCGCCAACTCAGAAGGGAAGAGTTATACCGAAGTTTGGGTTGGTTTTGACCTTGATTACAATCCTGCCCGAGGCGATGAACAATACGTCGAATTCGCCGAAGCTATTAAATACGCGGAAAGACATGGCATTAAGGTTGCCTACTCGATTGATTCGTTCGAAATTTGGTTCCGCTTACATTATGAAAACATAACCACCCGAATCGACCGGCAACAACTTTATGAGGACCTGTCACAACGATGGCAAATGAACTACGAAGAATACGGAAAGGAAGAAACATCAGCCCGCGGGTTATCTGCCCTATTGGATGATGATCCCAACGCCAATCGCCAGGAAGCTATTGATCGTGCCAAAAAACTACATGACGATTACCTGGAGTTACCTTATCGGGACAAACCCTCAGTTACCACTGTCTATCGTTTAGTACATAATCTGACGACTCAGCATAAAAAGGATAGGTATAAATAAGGCAGTAAACAATTATCTGAGAGTTGTCTGCCAGCTTACTCACGAACTAAAGTATCCTTTGCCTGGAATCTGTTTGCTTAACATAGATCAACTTCCCCTCTCCAAAAAACGTTCTCCCCCTGCAAGCAGGTCCACTCCACCGCTGGCGGCACCTTCGGGATGACCGCGAGAGGAAAGTCCGGGCTGCGCAGGGCACCACGCCGGCTAACGGCCGGGGTTCTCCGAATGCGGAGGATACGGAAAGTGCCACAGAAAGCTATACCGCCTTCTGCCTTCGGGCGGGAGGTAAGGGTGAAAACGTGTGGTAAGAGCGCACGACGCGTCGTAGTAATGCGACGGGTGGGTAAACCCCGTGGGTTGAAATACCGAGCAGTAGTGTTGTCGTTCGCGGCAGCCGGCGGTCCGTCGGTTCGCAAGAGCGCTGCGGGTAGGTAGATAGAGCCCGGAAGTAATTCCGGGACTTGATAAATGGTGGAGCTCCCGCATTCGTGCGAGATGACAGAACCCGGCTTATCGGAACCATGCTTGTATCTGGCGGCCTGGTCTTCTTCGGAAGGCTGGGCCGTCGCCTTTTTATTAGTCAAATAGTCAATTAACTTGGATCAAGGGCTAAGAAGCCAAGTGCGGACGCTCGGAGGTCAATTTTCAGATTGATTGCTTCGCATCAACCTGAAAATTCACGCTCCGAGGTCCTCAGCCCGCCAAAAAGGACAATGCAAGGACCTCGGAGCGTTACGATCGACGGAATTGGGAAGCAAATTTGTTGGTCGTAACCTCCGAGCGTCCGTTCTCCTGGTTTTAGCCCTTGATTCGCGTAATTAGTCAATTAGTGCCGGCGCAAGGGAACGCTCGCTTGGCTTGTGTCACTTGGTTACGCGGCCTTTAGCCCGAACGAGCGCAGCGAGCATCGGACAAGGCACTACCAGACCACAAGACTACAGAACTACCAGGCTATCTTTGCCGCCAACAAAAAACAATATGGAAAACTGGGAAGAAGATTTCGCTTACCAACGGGTGCGCCACCTGATCAAAGAACGATTCGACCGGCCAGGTTTGCCCAATATGGACGCGATGCTGTTCCTGATCGGCGTACAGGAATTAGGCCGCTGGAAACAGGACTTCACCAAGGAAGAAAAACAGGACCTGATGCACATTGCGGTGTGCCGCCTGTTTGTGGCCGACGGCCACTACGAATTTATCGGCCGGGATGATGACGGATGGCCGCACTACGAGCTGAATGGTAAAATTCCCCCAGTCGACCTGGCCAGACAAGAGGAAATTTTGAAGGAGAAGATCGTAGACTATTTTTCAGCACTGGAAAAAGAAGAGGGACTCATCGGTTAAGCAATACAGGCTGCTAGGGAACATTCGCTCAATTCGAAGAGCTTTGTGTCATAGGTCTGCGTTTTAACGCAGGTAAGGCCCCCTCCCATTTTTACCAGCTTGTGATACACTCCAATACAGGCCGCTAAAGCCCTACCACTACACTGATATACATAAACAAGAAAAGCGCTCGTCGGCCGAGGCGGGAGGAACGGCCTGACTCGTCCGTCGAGAGGTTTTGGCTTGTAAATCCAACCACTCGGCCGACGAACCAGGCTCAAAAGGGCCGTTTCGACGGACGAGTGCGGCTCTCATGTATAGCAGTGTAGCCTTACAGCCTTTTCCTTACGATATTTGCATTTGCAGGGGCGACCCACTATTCACTACCCACTACTTATTACCTTCTACCTTGGCCTACTCCGAATCCCGCGCCTATGCGGAACTCCACCTCGCCGTATTTCTCTGGGGCTTTACCGCGATCCTTGGCGACGTGATATCCCTCAACGCGGTCACCTTGGTGTGGTGGCGGGTTTTGCTTACGAGCATCAGCCTGTTGGCCTTTGTCCGAGTCGGACGAATTATGCAGGAAGTTGGCCGAAAACAGGCCCTGATCTTCGCCGGCCTGGGCTGTATCGTTGCCCTGCACTGGGTAACCTTCTACGGTGCCATCAAGCTGGCCAACGCCAGTGTCGGATTGATCTGCCTGGCCACCACGGCCTTGTTTTCGAGCATTCTCGAACCGCTGATTGTGAAACGAAAGTTTTTGTGGTACGAGCTGGCGCTGGGACTGTTTATCCTGCCGGGCATTTGGCTGATCATCGATGGGGTAGACGCTTCCATGACGACCGGGGTAGTCGTTGGGCTGAGTTCGGCGGTCCTTGTTACCGTCTTTACTTCTTATAATAAACTGTACGTGGAGAAGGCCGATCCGCTGCGGATTACCTTCATCGAATTATCGGCAGGCACGCTGTTTCTCACGCCTTTTCTTCCGTTCATGCCCGGCAACTTCTGGCCCACACCAATGGACTGGGTCTACCTGATCATCCTGGCCGTTTTGTGCACCACCTTTACCAACTTCCTCTTCCTGCGGGCCCTAAAAAAACTCTCTGTCTTTGCCGCCAACCTAACGATTAACCTGGAACCGATCTACGGTATTGTCTTAGCTTACTTTCTACTCAACGATGCCGACGAACTTGACCCGAATTTTTACTGGGGTACGGCGGTGATTCTGGTGGCGGTCTTTGGCTATGCGGGCTTGAAGCGGTATTTTCGGCTGCGGGCGGAGGCTTTAGCTCGAAAGACGGCGCTTTAAAACTGTCTTTGTATCCTGCGTTCGCGCATAAAAAACGCCCGCTCTCCGAAACCGGTGAGCGGGCGTTTAATATTGGAGAATTATTACTCCTTTGACCTTCCTCTCATGAAGAAATAAAGGCCAATAAATACGGCGATCAATGCCGAAGGAAATAGCATCAGACGACTTAATGTCCCCTGACCTGCTTTCA
>JBLHRW010000017.1:0-25303 GCA_047626445.1 Neolewinella sp. | reverse complement strand
CCAACTACCGGAGTTTACCCGTAGGAAGAACCCTTTCATTTCCCCCCATTAAAAGCGCTGCCCGATGATCAACACCCCTTCACTGATCCCCACCGTGGCGCCTGCTTCATCGGTTAGTTTCTCGATTACAAGTAATGGGCTTGATGTAGGCCCTTCCCTGCCGGTATTGTCGATTGTGGTTGACCAGGAGGTGAACCGAATACCTTCGGCAACGCTGATATTAGAAGACGGCAGCCTCGCGGCCCAAACTTTTGCATTAAGTGAAAGTGGTCATTTCAACCCCGGCAGCGAATTGAGCATTCAGCTAGGCTATACCGGAACGAATGAAGCCGTATTTAAGGGCATCGTGGTGGGGCAGGCCATCAAGTTACGGGCAGGTAAAACACTACTGGTCGTTACGTGCAAAGATGCTTCCTACCGGATGGCCATCAAAAGGCAGACCCGGTACTTCGAAGACCAATCAGATGCCGATGCCTGGCAGGTACTTTTAGATGCAGCCAGCATTTTCGGGGACCTCTCGGGGGGCGATCGGATAGTTCCTGGGTTAACCCAACACCTTTGTACTGACTGGGACTTTTTGGTGAGCAGAGCAGAAGCCAATGGCCTGGTCGTATTGGCCAAAGACGGGGAGGTGAAAGTGCTGAAACCTGAATTGGCGGCTACTGCTGCATTGCAACTTACTTATGGTGCCAACCTGATGAGTTTTGATGCGGAGGTAGACAGCCGCCACCAGTTCGTCGAAGTAGAAAGCTACGGTTGGAACGCCGCCGACGATGAAATGATGACGGAAGGCTCCGGCGCAGACCTCCGCCTGGGAGGAGACTACAGCACGGCTGCACTCGCAGATAGCCACGGCTTGGCGCCGTTGGAACAAGTACAGGGTGGCGGCGTAGATGCTGCAGAATTGTCTGATTGGTCTGCGGCAACAAGCCGGGTTTCTTCTTTAAGCCGTGTCCGTGGTACGATGTCCTTTCAGGGGACAAGTAGCTTGACGGTAGGGGATACCGTTGAACTGGATAAGATGGGGGCGGTGTATAACGGCCAGGCCTACGTCTCGGGCCTGCGGCATGAGTTGCGGGCTGGACAATGGACGACAACGGCCCAGCTGGGCCTTTCCTCCGAGCGGCATACGGAACGGTTTGCGGTGAATGCACCACCTGCGGCGGGGTTACTACCGGCGGTGAGTGGCTTACACATTGCCAAGGTGCTCAATGTACATGAAGACCCAATGGGGGAGGAGCGTATACAGATCACTTTACCTGCAACCGCGCCGGAAGGGGTGGGTAATTGGGCGCGGTTAGCGGCTGGGCTTGGTGGTACAGAGGCGGGGCTTACGTTCCGGCCAGCAGTAGATGATGAAGTGGTGGTAGGGTTTCTCCATGCTGATCCGCGCTACCCCGTTATTCTCGGGGGCTTACACTCTTCCAGCCACCATTCGCCTCTAGCACCTACCGAAGAGAATGAGCAGACTGGCTACGTGAGTCGTGGTGGGCATCGCTTCGTTTTTGACGACAAAGAGAAAACCATCGAATTAAAAACCATGTCTGGCGATCTGCTGCGGCTAAACGGTAACGATGGTGAGATCAAACTGGAAGACCAGCATGGAAATACGCTGACAATGGGCAGTTCGGGCATCTCGATTGAATCTGCTTCCAACCTAACACTTAAGGCAACGGGAAAAGTCGCTATTGAAGGTGCCGGCCTTGACTTTAAATCATCCTCCACGGCCAACCTGGAAGGCAGCGCAATGCTGACCCTGAAGGGCGGCATGGTACAAATTAATTAGCCATGCCAGCAGCAGCAAGAGTTGGAGATATGCATGTGTGCCCGCTTAGCAACGGGCCTTCTCCTCACGTGGGTGGCCCCATTGCGGGGCCGGGGCAACCTACCGTTCTGATTGGCGGCATGCCTGCCGCAGTGCTGGGAGATACCTGCACCTGTGCCGGACCGCCGGATGCTATTCTGGTGGGGTCCGCAACGGTACTGATTGGCGGTGTGCCCGCTGCCCGGATGGGCGATTCCACCAGCCACGGCGGTAGCATTGTCGTGGGCCTGCCAACCGTCATCATCAACTAATCAATAATAAACCATGGAACAGAACTATCTCGGTATTGGCTGGAGTTTTCCCCCTGACTTTTCTCAGGCGGCTGGCGGCGTGGAAATGAGCTCCGGACCACAAGACGTGGCCGAAAGCTTACGCATTCTTATCAGCACACTCCCCGGGGAACGTGCTATGAGACCCGACTACGGGGCGGCCTTTCAGGACTTACTCTTCGAGAGTATGGATACCACCACTCAGACAGAGTTTTTCGACCGAATCCGTATAGCCCTGCTGCAATTCGAACCACGTATCCTGGTGGATAAGCTCTCCCTGGACACCAGCTTCCTGACCGAAGGCCGCGTTGAACTCCTGATAGACTACCGTATCCGAGCGACGAATACCCGCTACAACTTTGTCTTTCCTTTTTACCTGGAAGAAGGCAGCCTTCTGGAACAACTCTAAGCCCACTGCGCCATGTCAACTCCTGCTGATAATCCCCTCAAAAATCCTCACCCGCTTCCTCCAGACGGTAGCTTCCAGGGTGGGCGGCTGCCTGCCGCCCTCGTTACGGACTATGTGGGGGTAGATGAGAAATCGGTGGTAGATGGTATTGAATTCGTTCGTCGGGTAGCCCCTTTGCTCCACTTCGTTAACAAGACTGGAGTGGCCGCTGGAAATTGGTCCGCCTTTTATGATCGGCACCCTGCGGTCGTTACTGCTAGGCTGATTAGCTGGCCGTTGGAGAACCTCGGTCATCATTTTGCGGCATACCGTGAGTTGATGGAAGACCACCAAAGCCCCTTATCCAAAGAACAATTACTTCTTGGACTTTTTGACCTGTTAAGCAGTGCTGTTGTCGCACTGGACGGAATGACGGAGCGTCTCCCCGTTGGTTCGTCTTTGCGGCAGAAAGCGGAGGCGCTGATAAAAAAACAACTAGCCCCGGCTTTCCGCCGCTGGCTGAATTATTACCTGGCTGCGGACCCCGTTTACTTCGGAGCATTAGGTGTTGATCAGGTACCCGATTATTTACGGGACACTTACGCTGCTGGTGGCCCACTCCTCTCTACCGCCGACCTGATAGCGGGCAATATTTCTTTGAGCGGACTCTGGACGGAGGAGGAACCCTGGGCCGACTACCTGACAAGCCTTACGGCCGATGCAATAGTCTTTGGCCCCGGTCCGCTCAATAATGATGTCGCTGCGGAGATCATGAATGCCTTGGGGCATACCTTCTTTCACGGTATATACGAGGCTTTTGTATCCGCTACTTTGCACCTGCGTTCCGGCGCCCAAACTTACTGGGACGACTTGTTGCAACAACCCAGGCACCAGCCTCACGTAGCCTTACTCCTGGCCTTCCTGGAAATGCGGGAAGCCCAGCGAACGATGTTGAACGAGTTGACGGACAAACATCTCGACTTTTATTATCGTAGGGTTTTAAGAACTACCCCTGCTGCCAGCCAGGAGCCCCAGGCGCACTTGGTCTTAGCGGCGCGCAATAACTTGCCGACGGCCTACCTGCTGCCTGGCACTGCCTTTCGGGGGGGGAAGGAGGAGCAAGGCTTGCAACGCAGCTTTCTCAGCGAGGAAGGCGTAAACGTTTTACCCGCCAAGATTACTCATCAACGCGCACTTTTTAAGGTGCACAATAGCCCGGAAGTGTACAACTTTCCGGGAGAGAATCGCCTGGTCTTTCCCGATAAGGATGCTGGCCGCCTCTACGCAGCATCGGTCGTCAACAGCCCCGATGGGGCCGGGGAAGAGGACATGCCTGAAGGAACCCTGAGTTGGGATCCCTTTGGCTACAAAAGCAAACAGAGTAACGCTCTTGCAGCAGGGATGCCCACAGCCCGGATGGGGTTTGTCATGGCATCTCATTACCTCTTTTTACAAGAGGGGGATCGCACCATTACTTTTAGGTTTAAAGGTTTTGGACTTGATGAGCTGGTGGGGCAATCATTTAAAGTTTTCCTGAGTACGGCAAAAGGCTGGTTTGAGGAGACGGCTGCAGTCGAAGACGACCTGCGGCTAACCATAAGACTGACGCCCGATCAGCCTGCCATTATGCCCTATAACGAGGCCGTCCATGGCCTGGGTATTGCGACGACGCTGCCCGTGGCGAGGTTTGAATTGCCCCAAAATGAAGTGGGCTACGCCTACTATAAACTTCGGAACACCCGGATAATTCAGCTTCAAATTGGTTTAGGGGTTACGGGCCTTCGTAAACTGGCTCTTTCGGGCCCAACAGGCCCGCTGGATGCCTCCCAGGCATTTTACCCTTTTGGACCTGCCCCACTAACGAATTCAATATTTAATATCGGTGCCAATGAACTGTTCCAGAAACGAGGTGCGATTGCCACGCTGAGGTGGGGATGGCAAAACTCCCCCACGAAAACCATCGCCACACAACTTGAGAGGATGGACCAAGGTGTTTTTGGGATTGTGGGTGTAAGTTTTGACCTGGAAGAGATTACAGGGCACACCTCCTTTAGCATTGATCAAGAGAGAATGATTGAGCCAACCTTCACCGAAACACTTCCTTACCAAAGCGAGCGGGTCAGAGGCTTCGTCCGTCTTAGGCTGAACGGAAATTACGGCCATGCGGGTTACCCCAAGGCACTGGCGGGATGGACGGCAGGAAAGTCCGGTTTTAATGAGCCGTCGGTGCCATTTGACCCGAAGATGGCCGAGGTGGCGCTGGATTACACGGTATCCGAAACGCAAAATAACGTCGTGAACGGTCAGGCCACCACCAGCAAATATTTTCACCTGACTCCATTTGGTAGCCAGCCTGCGACCACCAGTTTTGGGCAGGTCGATTTGCTTCCTTCTCCCTTTCCAGGGGGTGGTTTGGGCGCGGACGCAGGTGCCTTGTTGTTGGGAATTGAGCAATGGGAGGCCGGGCCAATTCTGAGCCTGTTGTTCCAAATTGAAGAGGGAACGGCAGACCCCCTTCTGGAAAAACCGACCGACCACTTGATCTGGCATTACCTGGACGGGAATAAATGGATGCAGTTCGGGAAAGAAGACTTAGTAGACGGTACCGATCAGCTGCTACGGTCTGGCCTGGTGAAGCTGAAATTACCGCAGAACCTGGACCTGGAGTGCTCACGGATGGGCACAACAGATATCCAGTGGATCAGGGTCAGTGTATTGGCGAAGACCAAAGCTGTAAACCAGCTGCAGGGAATACACCTGAATGGTGTACGGGTAGTTCAGGCGTTTGCGGAGGGACAAAGTGCTGGCAACGAACCGTTGCCGGCGGAGACGATGGCTAAAATGCGGGTTCCCCTGCCAGGTGTTAAAAAAACGACACAGCCCTATCCTACCTTTAATGGGACAGCCCCGGAAGAGCGGGACACCTATTTCACCCGACTAAGCGAACGCCTTCGCCACAAAGATCGCGGGCTGATGGAATGGGATGTGGAGCACCTGGTGCTGCAGGCATTCCCAGAGGTAGAACGGGTGGTTTGCCTTAATCATCTTGAGTATGCGCCGGGAGAGTTGCCGGGCCAGCACGTCTACCATGAATTAAGGGCCGGGCACTTTACCGTCATTCCTCTGGGACGGACGAACGGTGAAACCCTGCGACCCTACGTAAGCCTCTCGACACGAGAAGCCATCGGCGACGCTTTGCGCGCACGCATCAGCTGCCATGCGACCTTACACGTCCGCAATCCACAAGTGGAAGAAGTTCGGGTCGTGGCCAAAGTGCGCTTTCGGGAAGCGTATGATTCCGCTTGGGCTTTAGGACAAATACAGGAAGACCTGATCGGGTTCCTTTCGCCCTGGCAGCAACTGGGCCTGGGTAGCCTGGACTTCAGGGCTGGGGTACAAAAGTCATCAGTAGTGAATTTCCTGGAAGAACTGACTTACGTAGACGTTATCAAAGATCTGGTACTACTACACCTGGCGGACCCCACCCAGAATAATGGAGAATTGCTGCGCCCCACCAAATTGGTCAGTGTGCTGGCTTCAGCACCTAGTCATAATTTCTCCCTTTTATCGCAAAATGAAGTGGTGGTGGTTCCCGAAGTATGCAGTCCTGTCCGACCCCGCCGCCGTGCGCAACTGATCACCGAAAACATCCCTGAAGCATGAGCACCGCAATCGATCCAAGACTGACTCCAGCCCCCGCCGCAGATTATAACGCTTTGCGGGCAACGGCCTATGCGGCGATTGAGCGGATGGCTAGTGAAAAGTGGACGGACTTCAATGCCCACGACCCTGGCATCACTGCAGCCGAGCATCTGGCTGATGCGCTGGCGGAAATTGGCTACCGGGGGAGTTTTGACATTGCGGATTTACTGACGGACCCTGGTGGTGGCATCGACCATCGGCAGCCTTTCTTTACCGCGCGCCGGATCATGACAAATGCCCCGGTCACCAATGCTGATTTTCGCCGCCTACTCATTGACCATTTGGAATTAAGCAACGCATGGGCCGTTTGTAAGGCCTGTGCCTGTGCGCCCTTGCTTTACCCGGAATGTGAACTGGAAAGCTTGCGTTTTGCCCCGCGCTGGCGCCTTCTTCCTGATGGTTTGCCTGACGAGCATGAGCTCCCCGTCAGGTTAAAAGGCTTCACGGATTTTTACCTGCAATTCGCACCCGATGATGCACTTGGCAACCTGAATAACGAGCGGGTGGAAGGCCAACTTTTCTTCCCGGATGAGGACAATGTGAACCGCTCTCATGCCGTAGAAGTCCGGATTCCAAATTGGCAGACCAGTTTCCCCAGCCCTTTTGCCGATTTTAGTGCGGAAGCGGCAGTACTGGAGGGGGCCACCGCTTTTACTGGATTCCGGCGGAATCGTGAAACTCCCGATAATATTGATCACGACGAACTGGTCCGTGGCTCGCGGAACATCTTTTACTGCGACCTCCACCTGGTCTTTACCCGGGGAGGCGTGACGACCACAATCGAGATTCCAGAAGTAACCATCCGTATTTGGCCCGGCGGAAGCCTGGGGGGGGCTGTTACAGGAGACGCCGTGTTGGCGGCCATCAACGAAAGCGGCCTGCTGGCGCAGTACCAGCAAAAGGCTAAGATCAGAGCAGAAGCTTTGCAAGCAAGCGTGGTATTACTCCATGAGCATCGTCGGCTTGGGGAAGATTACTGCCGCTATGATCACATCAAAGCAGAAGACGTGGCCGTTTGTGCGGACCTGCACCTGGCCCCGTCGGCCGATGTGGAACTAACCCTGGCTACCTTTTACAGGACCCTGGAGCGGCTCCTCAACCCAGGGGTTCCTTTCCGGACCTTAACGGAGTTGACCGACCAGGGCCTGACGGCCGAGGAAATCTTTAACGGCCCGGCCCTTAACCATGGCTTCATCCTGGAAAAAGACCTGGTGGCTTCCCAGCTGAGAGAGCAGGTTTATGTAAGTGATCTGATCAACGAGTTAATGGACATTGACGGGGTTGCACGAATTGAGAATCTGCAGTTCACGGTTTATGATCAAGATGGTAAGCCCGTTGCTCCTGCCCATACCTGGTGTATTCCGGTGACCCCGGCACACTACCCCTCCTTATACCTGGCCGCAAGCCAGGTGATGCCCTACAAAGACGGCTTGCCGTTGCTTTCCCAGAAATCCGAATTGAGGGATATTTTACTACAATTGAGGTCGGCAGACCGTGCGCTTGCCTTACCGGTTGACGAACTTGACTTTGCGATCCCTACAGGTATTCATAGAGCCGCCCCACCTTACCTGCCAGTTCAACGGACACTGCCAACGACCTACGGCCTGAGTGTGGAAGGCTTGCCGGCCAACGCCTCTACGCTGCGCCAGGCGCAAGCCCAACAGCTGGCCGCCTTCCTGCTTCCTTTTGAATTGATGACCGCAGCGACTACGGCTCAGTTGACACACTTTGGCGACTTGTTCAGCACCGACGAGCAGATCACCGACACTTACCAACATCCTGATCTTTTTGCGGCGGGTGGCCCATTGGCGCACCTGAGTGGCTTACTGGTCGACCCGCTCAATGCGCAGGACCAAATCGCCGAACTAACCGAAAGTGAGGGAACCTTTGAAGAACGTAGAAACCGCTTTTTGGACCACCTGTTGGCTCGTTTCGGGGAACGGATGGAGAACTACAGTTTATTAATACACAACCAGGTAACCCGCGAGGCTTATGGGCCCGAAAAACTGATCCAGGACAAGATTCGCTTCCTGCGGTTTTACCCGGAAATCAGTGCCCGGCGAGGTGTGGGGCTCAACTACCGCCTGGAGGACAAGGTGTGTGGCTACCGCAACCGATCTGGCATCGGAGATCGCATTCGCCGACTACTGGGTATGGGAGATATCCGTTCCCTCTTTGAGCTGGGTACACAACGAACTCCTGAGGGATGGGAGACGACCTGGGCACTACGGGACCCCAGCCTGGATGCACTCATCCTCCTCCCTGCACCTGCGGCCGCGCCCCCACTATTCCTAACTGCTGAAACTGCTGAGGCCGCTGCCTGGGCTGCCATCGAACAAGTGATTGAACAAGCTACGGATCCGGCGAATTACCGGGCACAGGGGGTAGATACCTTCGTTACCCTTACCACGGAAGAGGATGGCGTACTTCAGGTAAGCGATCTCGCACTGGTAACCGGCGGGGCGGATGCCGCCGCGCTACAAACTCTGGTGAAAGCGGAATTAGAAAAAGAAACGCTTTACGTGGTGGAGCACTTACTGTTGCGGCCCAAATTTCCCGGGGATGCCCTGATGGAGGTCTGCCTTGGCGAATCGTGCCAGCACCACGGGCTGGAAGATCCGTACAGCTTCCGACTCACCTACCTGCTGCCAGCGAGTGCTGAACCCTTCAGCAAAGACATGGACCTGCGCCGCTACGCGGACCGCCTGGTCCGCCAGGAAACGCCCGTTCACCTGCTGCCTAAAGTTTGCTGGATTGGGGAGTCGCTGGCTGATTTTGATGACCGCTGGTGCACCTGGCTGGAGACCAATGCTGGCTTCGACTGGCCGGTATTGAATGACGAACTAGAAAGTGCGGTGCTCTTCTGGATGGAGGCCAACGATGCCCCGGATACACCCGCAGCGAGTAGATCCGATGCCCAGCTACTGCTAGGCTATTTCGGTGATCGCCTCCGAGAACAAATGGCCCTGGTTGCAGCGGTGAATACCGATCCTCCTGCGGACCTGAACACCCAACTGATCGCCGCCACCTGGCCGCTCAACCCTGCCCCGGGCGATTTTGAGCATTTTGCCTATGACCTGCAGCAGATAGCCGTCAACGACCCCGCCTTATGGCTCGCCTGGCGAGCACCGGACAATAATAGGTTGCTCGAACTCCGGACCATCCTGCAACAGTATTACACCCCTTGGTTTAAGGCCAGTTTCCGGCTCCACCGCTTACTGATCCTCTTCCAGGATATGCACAATGTATATCCCATCGCTACCCTCCACGACTGTGAGGATGGAGATGATGAAAACCCCGTCCGCCTCAATCAAACCTCCCTCGGAACCCAATCAAGTTCTTAATCATGTTTCCCGAACAAACCACTTACCCACAATTCGCGCCTAATCAAGTACTGAGCAATCAGCATTTGAATGATTTATTCGAATACCTTGACGAACAGGACCGATTGACGCGAACTCACCTTATCGGCATTGGCATCGTCTGTGGTCTCGAAGCCACTTACGGCCAGGGAGAGAATAATTTTGGCATTAATATTTCTAAAGGCTGTGGCGTAACCAGCGAAGGCTATTTGATACGTTGGGACGAGGACGAGGCGCTCGAGTACTTTACGCCATATGCCTTGCCTGTTGCGATTGATTATAATTTTTTCGACTTGCCGGATGGGACAGACACCTACCCCATGTGGGAACTTAAGGTAGCTGACGATGATGACCCTGCAACGATGCCGCTCAGCGAGGACTTCCTGATTGGTGTAGATCAGTTGGAAGGCTCGGGAGATGAGAAAGTTCTTTTGCTGTTGTTTGAGTGCAAACTGTTGGACAATAGGAACTGCACGCCTAATAACTGTGACGACAAGGGGAAGACGGTAGAGACGAATGTCCGCCCGCTACTTATTCGCCGGCAGGACCTGGAACACATCCGGGAAGAACTGATGGGTGAGGTGCCAGAGGTGGCCGCGTATTACGCCCTCCACGCTGGCCGGGCCAACCGCCTGAGCCTGCCGAGTCTCCACGGCCCACGTTGGGATGTGCTCAATACCCGCCCGGTTTCTACACGGGATGTTTTTGAGGCTTACCGAAAGATGCTTTCCCAGGACTGGCTGAACGAAATACAAGCAGCGTTGGACCAAGCCTATACAGCCTTGAGCCCATTGCTTCAGGCTTACAGCACTAATCCATTCCTTAACCTGGTCAGCAGGATGCGCTTCTTAAACGATGGGCGAATGTTGGCGAGCGAGGTAGCCCTGGGTTATCAGTACTTCTACGACCACCTGATGACCATCTTGCAGGCATATGCCGAATTGAGGGATACGGCGGAGGAACTCTTTAGCCTGTGCTGCCCTGATGGGCGCATCTTCCCGCGCCACCTGGTATTGCACCACTTTGATGCTGGCGGCGTCAGGAATAACTTACGGCATACCTGGGTAAGCAGCCCGGTACAGAACCAACAATCTGCTACCCGGGAGGCCCTTCTCTTGTATTTCGATCGGCTCGTGTTATTAGTTGCTGGTACTGAATTGACGGAGCCTGCTGCTGGTTTTGGCTTATCTGCCGCGAATGATTTTTCGGCGAGGCGTGATGCCAGGACAACGGGCCCCAATGCCGTAAGTGACGCCGTGCTGATCCGTGAAAAGAATACGGGGACCAACGCATTGCGTTCAGAAAGGATAGCGGCGAAACAGAAGCCTCAGGATGCTAGAGCTTACGCTGCTTCGGTTAGCGTGAGGCCTATTCATAATTTCGAAAAAGCCTTTGTGTTATCAGCGGTCACAGACTTCCTTGGCGACGCTAGCCTGGGACTGAAGCTACACCACCCGATCCGGATAACCCCTTCCTTCCTTGGGCGCGCGCTGTCAGCAAAGGCAATACCATATTATTACGACCCCACCTTACTGCTGAGCACCTGGAATTACCCGCTGACCCGCAGGGGACGAGAAAACGAAAACCTCGGTTTTGATGGGGTGGATTGGCATGATAACAACGACTTCGTTCATCGCCCGCTTCGTTATGACCTTGAACCGCGCAAATTCCTGCGCATCGAAGGTGCTGTAGGGCAACCTTACCTGGCCGTAGTCCGGGAAATACAACGACAGGTCAATACTTATCGCCTGCCGATTGATGTAATCGCGTTACGGACGGGAAGCTTGACGGACGACTTCGCCATCACCGACTATCAAGTTCAATTTGCCGATCTGGAGGCGGATTACTGCCAGTGGCGCGAGCGCTTCCTGGGCAGGATGGCCGAACTCGCGGCGAGGCTTTATGACATTGAACGGCTCGAGAACAAAGCGGATGAGGCTAGTCTGCCCAGGGTCGCTATACCCCAGGCGGAGTTGCTCCAACGCCTGGACTTCTACCGTTACGCAAAAGATACCCTCGGGGAGTTTTACGAACAACATTTTGACCAACATGCGGGAAATGCGCCGTTTTTGCAGGGCCTGAATGGCAGTTATATGCTTCCGATGGCGCTGCTCCACCTCATTCTTCAAACTGAAGATGCCTTTGCTCCAACCCTCCGGCAACTGGATTATGATTTTGCGCAGGGCGGGCTAACTGTCCTACAGGCTGCTGTGCGCAGCTTTGCCAGCGGTACCAATAACTTCATGAACGAGGCCCTGCCAGGCGACCCTCCTCAAAACCGGTTCCTTGATTTAAAGGAATTTCAGGACCAACTGGACCTCTTCGTGAGTTCCGGAGACTTGGCTGAACTTCGGAAGATCTACGCCCAGTACAACGAGCGGCGCGAAGAGGTGCTGAAAAGACAACTGTTGAGCGGGTTCCAAAAGGAACATCCCGGCTTACAATTTAAGGCCGGGACAGAACTGGGGGGAACCTTCATCGTCTTGTACCACGGTGCCGGAGCGGAAGATTCAGAACCACGAACGGGTAATTTTACGCTAACAGGATTCGTGCGGGCGGGCAGCCTGCCTGCCAGTGGTGCGAAGATTAAAGCGGAGAATTCTTCCCTTGGAACGGCCACGAGAAATAACGGGTATTTCCGGTTGAACGTCAACCAACTGCCCACTCGGCTCATCATCCGAGATGGTGACCGGGAGCCTTATTATTACTGGGTGAGCAACGCCGACCAAACGCATGAGATTGACCTGAACCAGGTGGTGCCAGCCGACAATGCCCGACCCATACCAGGTATTACAACTGGCACGGTAATCGCAGACTTCTACCTCCCATATCGCTGTTGTGGCAAGAGCGCCCCAATCCACATCTTCCCGCCAGCACCGGAGGAACCAGTGGTGGCCCAACTCCGCGCCAGCGCGGAACAGGTAACCTGTACCCAACGCGTAGGGGTTACGGAAAATGCCGATTTTAGTTTCACCATCCTTGGGGGAACCGAACCCTATTTCCTGGTAGACGAAGCAGGGACCGAGGCCGCGCTTACCAACGGGCAGGAACTCAACATCACCAATGGTGGTAACTTCCAGGTCAAAGATTCGGGGATCCAGGCCTTGCCACTAACGCTTGAGTTGATGGCGCCACTTTCCCTGCGGCCAGATTCCGCTGAATGTTTAAAGAATAATACCGCAGTACAACATTTATTCACCCTCCAGGGCGGGAAGCCGCCCTATGCCTTCCTTAATCCGCAGGGAGAGCTGGTGAGCGTAGCTGCAGGTAATCAAGGTGAGCTACTAGTTCCTGCAGGCGAAGCTTTTACACTTTTCGTGACGGATGAATTTGGGGAAAACTGTGCGCTTACGCACCCCTTTGCAGCCCAAGAATGTGAGGATGATGGGAATGATTGCGATTTGCCGTGTAAGGGAATAGCCATTTCACGGCTCCATCGGATGTGGATGTCTCCACCACTGGCCAGTCGTAAAATGACTTTCCGAAACTTCAAGTTTACCTGGGAAGAAATTGAAGTTGAAGGTGCAAGGCTGACGGAAGAACAGCTTAGAAAACTGAATGATGAAATCCGTGAGAGGATGATTTTTGAAGGCATCCAAATGATCACGCCCGAAAACGTTGCTACGGTTAACAACATCATCATTAAGCTAACGGAGTTAGCCACTGCTGATGCCCTGAACGGCACCTTCGGCCTGCCGCCGGAGGAACGCCCGGTAGATTTTAGTCTGGAAGACCAGGGCCGTGTTCCCTTTGTCCGGATTGAGCATTTTGCTTGTCACGAATTTAACTTAGTACTCAATATAGATTACGTCATCTTTATTAGCAATGAGGAGGAAAGAGCAGAGAATGCGAACATAATTTATACCGGAGAGACGACCACCATTAACGGTAATTTGACCAGCGCCATTTCTCCGGCGGAGCGGGACCGTTGTGAAGACGGCCTGCCGTTGACTTCTCTGGTGACGGGAAACCGCCCTAAAGGCGGATTCACCACACGCCGGACAACGGAAGGGCGTCTCTTCCGGCTCAATGCTGCTACGGAAGGTAAAGCGGTAAGCTGGTCATTCCCGCCCGACACGGTAGTCAAAAATACGCCCGAAGGACCGGTGGCTACCTTCCCCGAGGGCGTGAAATCTGCCGTAGTGAGACTGGTGATTACGGACCCTGAAACTGGCGCCTTCAGTATCAAGGAAAAGACGATTAAGGTATGAGTTCCGTCCATCATATCCACCGTCAGCGGCTGGTGCTTGAGGCCGCGGTTATGTCCTCCCAGGCAGCCTCCGGTTGGCATCGACGGCTGGAGCGCCTGCAACAGCGGAGCTTGTTGCCAGCGCTTAATAGACAGCTCGATGCGTTGGCCCCAAAAGGGGAGACCATCCTGTTGGACCGGGTGGAGGTGAGCCTGACGGTGGCGGAAATTGCGAATATAGAAGAAGACTTAGGGCATCCTTTTGGTCTTGCGCTGGCCAAGGCATTGAGCCATGCACAGCGTAAAGTGGCACCAGCCCCCGATGGGCTGTCCCTACTTAGTCATTTTCTTGAAACGGGGAATTTTCCGTCAGGAAGCCCCCCCATCGAACTGGTGAGTGAACGGCTGTTGGAAGAAATGGCCAGGTGGCCAGCCACAGTTTGGTCTGGCTTAGCGCGCTTATTATCAGCAAATGTAGGACAAGGAGTAGGGCGCTTAACGCAGGTGCCGGGAAAGGTAGCAGAGCAGTGTTTTGCCGCTTTGCTGGCTTACCAGCCAGCCAGCCGACGCCCTGGCCTAAGGAGCGCCTATGCCAAGTCCGTAACAGCAATCAGCGTTTGGCGTCAGGTACTGGAAGGGCTACACCCCCAAACTACAGAAAAGAAGGACGGTAGCGCGAAGGAAGAAGCCCCTGTCCTCCTTGCCGACCTGCCGGAGGTAAGCAAGACCATAAGCGCGGATTTCTACCTGGAAAACGCCGGTCTTATTATCCTCCACCCTTATTTCAATTATCTCGCCAAACAACGGCAAACCTTTACCGCCGAAGGTGCGCTTAACCCGCACTACCTGGCGGCCTTGCTGCATTATGCGGTAAGCTCGGGGGAGGATTTTGTTGAATGGGAACAACCATTAACTAAGATATTGCTGGGGCTCGATCCGGACGAAGCGTTGCTACCTCATCCAATAAATGAAGAAGATCGCCTGGCCGTAGACGAACTTTTGCAAGGAGTGATTGGTCACTGGACCGTTTTGAAACGAACGAGCCCCGCTGGCCTTCGCCAAGGTTTTTTGCAGCGACCGGGTAAGCTCTACCGGGAAGGAGGTAGCTGGCGATTGTTGGTCGAATATCAAGCACAAGATTTACTCCTGGCCCACCTGCCCTGGAGCATCGGCTTGGTGAAAACACCCTGGATGGCCGAATTGCTGCAAGTTGATTGGTCATGAGTGAACGGGTAAGGACAGCCCCCCGCAGACGTAGCTCCTCGCCCCGTCGCTCTCGAAGCCCATCTGCCGATGGGCCAACAACACTGATGGGGGGAACCACCACCTTGCTTCCTGATCCCCTCCTTGCACCTGCGGCCGCGCAAAATGACCTAACGGTTGCCCCACCTGAAGGCCTCGAAGCTGAAAATGCCACGGCCCTTGCACCTGCTGAAGGTGCTTTGCCGCAAGCTGCTGCTACAGACCTGCCCGAAACGGGCGAAATTGCTCCGGCTACCGACGAAGAAGCGGCTGCGGAACGTGCCGCCCTGCTGGAAGTATCTCTTGTCATCCCGCCGGCTCCAGAAACGCTGGAGAGCAACGCGCGATCGGCCGCCCGTTCCTCGGGTAGCCGAATGAGTACGACCGGGAGTGCTGCCAGAGAAGTGCCACCTGCGGACACTAATACCGAAGCCGCACGCGCTAACGTGACGGAGCCAGAGGTGGAAACCCGTGCCCGAACACAGGCTGCCCTCACCGCAGTGCTAGAAGAACAACCCGAGCCCAGCCCCGAAATCGTCCAGCTTTGCGAAGATATTAAGCAGAAAATTCGCGACAAAAGACCGCCCGATGAAGACGCCTTGCTGCGTGCTGACCCGGAGGAGGATGCCAACAAGGTTGGTCAGGACCTGCAAAAAGACGTAAATACCGAGACGGAGGCCGTCAATGGCCAATATGCGGCACTCGAAACTCCCGGAGAGGGGGTGCCTGCCCAAGTAAGTGCGCCCATTCCGGCAGCACCTGCGCAGCAAGCGACGTCTGCTGCCAACGCCCGTAATGCGGCTCCGGATGCCGTCTCCGACGAAGACCTCAGTCTGGAAGGAGACCTCGCCGCTAACCAGCAGCGAGTAGTAGATGCGGGGATGACCACCCCGGCCGCTGAAGTGATTACCACCGGCCCTGTCGCTGAAGCCCGCGCCAGCCTGGGCGAGCTGGAACAGACGGCGGCTGTTGATCCCGCCCAGGTAGCCCTGGAACAAGCCGAGGCCATCGCCAACAGCGAAGCCGGGATGGCTGCCCTGGAGGCCCGCGCCATGGCCGCTCTCCAGGCGAGTCGCGAAGCCTCCCTGACGGGAGCAGGCCAGCAGCAGGGTGATATGGTAGGTGGGGAAGGGGACAAACGCGCCCTCGCCTCGGCCGAAGCCGAAGGGATTTTTAACACGACCCAAAGCACGGTGCGGGGGCTGCTGCAGCCGCTGTCAGCTACCGCCCTGGAGCGCTGGAGCACCGGCAAAACCAGCATTATTCAGGAATTCGATGATGCCCTCCAGGTAGCCAAAGATGAGGTGGAAGAAAGGCACTCGGGCATCGGAGGAGCTTTCAATGCAGTGGGCGATTATTTTGGAGGGCTGCCTAAGTACATTACGCGTATTTATGACCGGGCGGAGAAAAAATTTGGAGACGATGTGTGTACCCTCATCCTCGGCATCTCTACCTACGTTAATGGCATCATTATAAGTTGCGAACAGCTTATTACTGGGGCTGACGAACGCATCAAAGGCATTTTTGATAACCTGCCCGAAGACCTTCAGGAATGGGCCCAACAGCAACAGGAAGGCTTCCAGGGGCGGTTGGATGGCTTGCGGGACGAAGTCTCCGACACCCAGAAGAATTTCAACAAGCAACTCGTTACCGAAGCGGCCACTGCAGTGGATGCCGCCCGCGCACGTATTGCGGCCCTGCGGGAGGCCGCCAAGGGTATTGTGCAAAAAGTGGTGGAGGCCGTAGCGGCATTCATCGACGACCCCGTCCGGGCCATCATCAATGGCTTGCTTTCTTTGGTGGGGATTGCCCCGGCAGCGTTTTGGGGCTTATTGGCCCGGATTGAACACGTAATGGAGGATCTGGCCGACGACCCCGTCGCTTTCGGCAATAATGTAATGACGGGCATTGGTAACGGGTTCCAGAAATTTTTCGACAACTTTGGCAGTCACCTCTTGTCTGGTTTTCTCAACTGGATTTTTTCGGCCATGGGGACGGTGGGCGTAGCCATACCACCGGACACCTCTCTTAAAAGTATCATCACTTTCTTCCTGCAAATACTTGGTCTTACCTGGCCGAATATCCGAGAAATCCTGGTGCGTCATATCGGCGAAGACAATGTTGGCTTACTGGAAAAGGCTTACGAACTGCTGGACCTCCTCATAGCCGAGGGACCGTCGGGGATTTTTGAGCTGATCAAAGAACAACTCGACCCTCAGGCCATCGTAACGATGGTTATAGAGAAAGCTGTGGAATACATGGTGGGGGCCATCGTGGAAATCGCCACCATCAGGATTATTGGCCTGTTCAATCCGGTCGGTGCCATCATCCAGGTAGTGGAGGCGATTTACAAGGTTTTTAAATGGATCTTCGAGAATGCGGCGCGCATTTTTGCCCTGGTTGAGTCTATCGTTGACGGCCTGGTGGAAATCATCGCAGGGAATATTGAAGGCTTTGCCCTGAAAGTGGAAGAGGCACTGGCGGGGATGGTGGTACCGGTAATTGATTTCATCGCGGGGTTCCTTGGCCTGGGGGACTTGCCGGAAAAGGTGGCGGAGATAATTGGTGGTTTCCAGGAGATGATTCTCGGATACGTCGATAAGGCAGTTGGCTTTCTGGTGGGCCAGGCGCAAAATTTGCTTGCTTTAGTGGGTATAGGCGGGGGCGCGGACGCAGGTGCAGAGGAAGGAACAGGAGGCGATGGGGAGGTAGGAGATGAGATGAGTTTTTCTGCGGATGGTGAAAGGCACCGCATGTGGATTGACACCCAAGGCGATGTGGAAGTGATGGTGGCCAGTGAGCAAGGAGCACTGGAGGCAAAGCTGGCAACGTGGCGCGGGAAGCTTGGTGGCCTCGAGAACGCAAACGAACAAGCTGAAGCGAGTGGGCTGTTGGATAAGGTAGAGGCAGAGCGCAATAAGACCGAAGACCTCGCTGAGCAAACCGTTGAGGAAATAGCGGAGGCCCGGCAAGAGCCAGATAATGCAGAGGCTGCCAGTGAAGCAGATGCGGCTGATGACCGTACCGAAGCCGCCCAACGCGGCATGATGGGTGATTTGATTCGCCTCTTCGAACTCTTCGAAAAAGATTCGGTCCTCATTACTTTTAAGGATAAATTTAGCAAGGTTGCTCCGTCGGCCCAAGAAGCCGTGGCTGATACGGTCATCGCTAATGAAGAACAGTTTGCCGGAATGACGAGCTGGACCGAAGTAGTCGATAAGCTTTTCGAACTGGGAGATATCGGCGACTACCACCAGCGCCCCCTTGGGCGTAAGAGCAAGCCAAGCAATTTTCAGACTGAAAATTTTACGACCTTTAAAAATGCCTTCCTCGATGCATTGAATACCGTGGCCGGTAGCAAAAATCAAACCAGTGATGATTACCTGCCAGAAGTAAATTGGACGCCTTATGTTGATAACCGCCGCCCGGTAGTCCATCGCCAACCGCCGCCAGCCGGTGAGGCGGGTAGTGCCGGCTCGGCTCTTGCCGTTTTGCAGGAATTACAAGCCTACTTATTCGATGCGAGCAAACGATCAGGAATCGCCAACAAGATGAAAGCCTACTTCGAGAAAAGTATTGTTGGCCACCGGGACCACAGCGATTTTAAACCACAATTTATTGGCTACGAGATCAGTGATGGTTCTTTCCAGTTTACTTATGACTACAGCGACCAAGCAGAACAAGGTGGGGCGGATGATTTTATCACCGCGATAGCTTTTGGGGAAGTAGGAGGTGCCGATACGTTGAATCAATCCAGCCAGGGAAACAACTTGCGGGTAAAAGAAAGTGGTACCCGTGGGAGAACGGTGAGTAGCGGAGGTCTGAGATCAGATGACGGGGGCTTCCCCCTGCACAGTGCGCACCTGATTGCCGATTGGTTCTCCGGTTCAGGTTTCGGAGCGGCGGGCAACCTGGTACTGACCTCTCCGAATTACAACCTGAAGGAAATGGGGGATGTGGAGAAAAATGTATTCGCGGCTATTTCTTCAGCTTCCCGGGACCGCAACCAACCAGACGATCCTGAAAAAAATCCCCTCCCGCCCCTCACGTTCAATATGACGGTGGAGGCCAGCCTGCGGACCTTCGGAGACGAGGCGGTGGTAACACAACTAAATAAAGCGCTGGAATCGACGACAAAGAAACTGGATGATAAAGAGTTGGAAAGCATCCTCGAAAAAACCATGCAATTATTAACCGGCCGCCGAGACCCCCGGCAGAGTCTTCGCGTCACCTATACTGCCAGTGGCATTGGCATCACCTTCCCTGCGCTTGGCCCGCTTGGCCCGGACACTGAATTCGGTGGCAAAAAGTAAGAATCATGGAAAACAGGACCGCCATCGTTGGCCTCAATATTTACGAAGCCTTGTTAAGCTATGCAGAACAATTGTTTCGCAATCGGATCGAGCATGCGCTTGGGGAAACCGAATTGGCGCCTTTGCCTGGCCTGCAGGCCACCGACAGTAGGCTGCCGCTGGCCGTATTCCTTAATGGCTTGTCGGCCCACCCCGGGCACCAAGCGGCGGTGGTATTGGCCATGCTGCCAGAACTTGACCCTGGCTTTCTGACGCGAATATTGGCGACCATGGTGCCTAAGGGAAAGGACCTAACCGCTTTTGGGGGCATTCGCGGAAAGCAACACCGGGGTATATTGCCTACGGGGGAGACGTTGCAATTCCTCCTGGGTGGGGGAGACCTGGCCGCGCGCCTGGCCAGCCGAGAGTTACTGTCGCCGCATTCTCCCCTGATCAAGGCCAATATTTTGTGGCGGCTTCCGCCGCCGCCCGGTGAACCAATGATGGCAGGCCAACTCAAGATCGATGCCAGTTGGCTGGATCAAATGCTAACTGGCCAGCTGGCGGAGCCTGCTTTTTCAAAAGATTTTCCTGCACAACGGATTGACACTAGCCTCAACTGGGAAGACATAGTACTCAATAAAAAAACCTTCCTGGCCTTGACGCACGTACGCCACTACCTGGCGCACCATGCTACCATGGACGGACAACCGGGATTCGGGCGTTACGCCCGCCGGGGTTACCGGGCCCTCTTCTATGGCCCTCCGGGTACGGGGAAAACCCTTACGGCCGGGCTGCTGGGAAAAGCAATCGGCCGCTCGGTCTTTCGTGTTGATCTCTCCATGGTGGTGTCAAAGTATATCGGCGAAACCGAAAAAAATCTGGCCGGCCTCTTTGCCAAAGCAGAACACAAAGGATGGATTCTTTTCTTTGATGAAGCCGACGCGCTGTTCGGCAAACGGACAGAAGTGAAAGAAGGTAAAGACCGGTACGCCAACCAGGAGATCAGCTACTTGCTGCAACGGGTCGAGCAATACGATGGACTGGTCATATTGGCCACCAACTTTCGCAAAAATCTCGACCAGGCCTTCACCCGAAGGTTTGAGGCCATCGTTCCCTTTCAGGTGCCGGGGCCGGCCGAGCGGGCACTGCTTTGGGAGAAAATGCTTCCGGAGAAGCTACCACTAGGGCCGGAGGTGAATCTTGAGGATATTGTTGTTCGCTATGAGCTTTCTGGCGCCGCCATTGCCAACCTGCTACGACATGCCTGCATGGAGGCCATCGCCGCAGGGCAAGTAACACTCACTTTACCACTATTGCTGGCAGCTATCCGGCGGGAATATGAAAAAGGGGACAAGATATTTCCAGGAGTAGATACTTTTCGAAAATAAAGGCGACTAATCTGAGGCTGTAAGAAGACCAGTTTTTTTGTCGCGGCCACCGAAATCTATCCTGCAGTACTGCGGTATCGGGTTCGTACAGCCCACTCGCCCTTACATTTGTCCTATGAAATTCCCAACCCAACCCAACACCGAATTCCACACTTCCGAACAATGCCACATCATCGAGGTCATCAACCAGCCAGACCACGCTGATGTATCCATCGCGCAAGCCCGCGTTGAACCCGGCGTCACTACCCGATGGCATACGGTGGAGGCCCGGGAGATTTACTACATCCTGTCTGGCGTAGGCCAAGCTGAGGTAGGGGAGGAAACCTGGAAAGTCGGCCCAGGAGACGCCGTCAGCATCCCGCCGCTGGTGCGGCAGCGGATCACCAACACGGGGTCTACCGATCTGATGTTCCTATGCGTTTGCACACCGCGCTTTACGCCCGGTGGGTACCAGGAATTAGAATAGTGACTTGGCGTACTTTCGCACTTGCCGGGGCTTTCCGGAGACCGTTACCGCAACAATTTTTGCTCATGAAATCCGCAACAAACCACCGCAAAGCCTGGCTCATCAAAGCGCCGATCGGACTCGTCATCCTGTCCTTTGGCCTTTGTCTCGTCGTTGAGGCAGGACAGTACAAATCCAATGGTGCCGCTACGGTGCAATGGATTGCCTACGGCACGGCGGCATTGGTGGTCTTTAACGCCGGCCTCTGCATCTTCGCTGATGCGGTAAGACATCGGGTAATGATGGAACGTTAGTTGTCTTTCCGCGCTTACTCCACCACCAACTCATCCAGGTAAATTCGCGCCTTAGATCCCGCTTTATGATGCCCTTTCGGGATGGTGTCATACGCCTTCATCCGAACTTGTAAAGCAGTCACTTTTGTGGCAGGAAATTGGAGCGAGCTGGGAACTTTATTTCTCCCCTGTACGGCGGCTTCCTCCCCTTGGTCCAGGGTGGCTAAGGAAACGAATTTGCCCTTACTTGCCGGCCCGGCACCGAAAATCTCCACCGTTTCCGGCGGGTAGATTCCCGAAATGGTGTACCGGAGCGTAGAAAAATGTAGGGAACTAACAGCAGTTGGCTCATCAAAAGACAAGGTGAACGTAAGATCATTACCCGTTTTGTGCCAATTTGTATCCACTGGTGTGAGGCGGCTGTACTGAAGATTAGTAAGCTTAGGGATTGACTGACCGGTGGGGTCCTTCACTGACGTACCTGCTGCCAAGTGTATCGGCAAATCCAACGAAACGGGGTACCCAACCGCTATCCCACCCACAAACGACTGGGCGGTGACTTCCTCCCCGGCACCGATGGTGAATGGCCCGGTGTACTGGGCGGCGGCCGTATCTGGTGCGCTGCCGTCGAGGGTGTACCGCAAGTCGAGCCCGTTGGCCTCCGTGGTGAAACTGATCTCAATACTGTCCCCCTTACCAACGTGGTGCATCCAAGGGCTAAACGCACTCACGGCATAGCGTACCCCCTGGGCATCGAGCCGTTGGTTAGCATGCAAAAGCCGCTGGGTAAAGCCATCCCAATCTTTCCGCTCCGGTTGCGTCCAGGCGTTCTCCGCGATGGCGAACAGGCGGGGATAAGTCATGTAGGTGAACTTACGCCAATCGCTGATGGATTCGGTCCACAGATTAGCCTGGATTCCCTTGATCAGCTCACCTTCTGCCGGCGTCAGATCGTTCGGAATGACTTGGTAGTTGTAGGCATCGGAGAGTAGTGAGCGGGAGTAGCCGAGGTTGGGCTCGAAATCGTCGTGACCCTGTTTGAGGTCGATGTAGCAGTACTTATTGGGGGTCATGATGACTTCGTGGCCAGCTTTGACAGAGGCGAGTCCGCCTTCTTCGCCGCGCCACGACATCACCACCGCGTTGGGTGCCAGACCTCCCTCCAGTATCTCGTCCCAGCCGATCATCTTCTTTCCCCGGGCGTTAATGATTCCCTCCATCCGGCGGATGAAGTAGCTCTGCAACTCCCCTTCGTTTTTCAAGCCTTCTTCCTTCATCTTACGCTGAGCGTCGGGGTCGATTTTCCACTGCTCCTTATTGCACTCATCACCGCCGATGTGGAGGTAGCCGAAGGGGAAAAGGTCCATCACTTCGTTCAGCATCGTCTCGGCAAACTGGTAGGTCTCGTCTTTACCCGGGTTGATGGTATTATAACGGAATACGCCGCCGGTAGCTACGGCGGGCAGGGCCTTGACGCAGCCGATCTCCGGGTAGGCTGCGACCGCCGCCTGGGCGTGGCCCGGCATGTCAATCTCGGGGATGACCTCAATGTTGAGGTACTTGGCGTAGGCCACCACTTCCTTGATCTGTTCCTGGGTATAAAAGCCGCCGTAGGTCGGTTCTTCACCGGCTTGGAGTGGCGCGCGGCCCCACCAGTCGGAGTAGCGCTCATCGGTATTGATGCGGTCGGCGCGCCAGGCGCCGATCTCGGTAAGTTTGGGGTAGGCCTTGATCTCGATGCGCCAGCCCTGGTCGTCGGTCAGGTGCCAGTGAAAGCGGTTGAGTTTTTGGCTGGCCATCATGTTCAGCACGTCTTTGACCTGATCGACGGTGAAAAAGTGGCGGGAAACATCGAGCATAAAGCCCCGCCAGCCGAAATTGGGCGCATCGGTGATGCTGACGGCGGGGATGGCCCAGATAACGTCGGGTTGCGGGGTGCCCCGCGAAAATTCCGGCGGTAATAGCTGCCGCAGGGTTTGGCTTGCGTAGAAGAAACCGGCGTTGTCGGCGGCCTTTATTTCGACCGCTCCGGGGCTTACGTCGAGGGTATATCCTTCTGCGGGTAGGCTGGCGTCGGTGGTCAACCGGAAATTAGTGTTGCCGCCTACCAGTAAAGTTATCGGCTGACCACCGGCCGCTTCAAATGCATTCAGAAAGGGAGATAGCTGTGTGCCTTGTTCCATGCTTTCCAGGCTAATGATTAAGCCTTCGTCAAGTACAAAATAGCCCTCTCCGTCCGTCTGTTCCAGGGGTTGGGGCAGCAGCAGGGCCTTACCCACTTGTATGGTTTCGGGGCCGCGGCCGCAGGTGCAAAGGAGGAGGACGAGGAGCAGGGGGAGGAACTTATGCATGGGCTAAAACTAGCATTTTCTCATCGGATGAACCTTGCCACGGCCGGGCCAGTGGTAAAGATGCATCCGATGAGAAAACCGCTGGGTTGCCTCCTACTTCCGCAAACAACATTGCTTATGCTTCCGCCCACTCCCACAAGGGCACGGATCATTACGTCCCACCTTTGGTTCCAGGTGCCGCACGGGCGTGGCTGCTTTTTGTTGTTCTTCCTCGTATTCGCGCATCATTACGGCAACTTCCTTCATGCTGATTTCCAGGATGGATTTCGTTCGGTCGGAGACTTCGGCGAAGGGCTCTAGCGCGGTTTCGGAAAGTGGGGCCTCCCCTTCGTTAACACCATCCATGATTACCTCCAACTGGGCTGCGGCAATGGCCATTGCTGAGGTCTCCACGTCCCCGTGGAGGAAGCCAAAGCAGACGAGCCGGTCGAGGCGCTGGCGCGCCTCCTCCAGCTTGTCTTCCAACAGGGCGGCACGTATGGCCATCTCCTCGAAGGCGAGGAATTCCAAGGTGTGGTAGTAGTCATCGGTCCCGGCAGGAGACTTACGAATATCGAGTGGCCGGGGGAATTGTTTGAGTTCCTTCAGGAATTCCTCCTCGTCTTCGGAAGACATGGCGTTGGTGATGTTCAACTCCAGGTGGTCCGGAAAGTCGCGCGTTATCCGTTCCATGAGTCGACGGGCCTTTGGGGTCTTGCCCGTCATGGCGTAGGCTCCGGCCAGCTCGATGGCCAGCATCGGCTCGTTCGGATATTTCTTCTGCATCGGCTCAACCTTGCGGAGGTAGTTGCGTGGATTGTCCAAATCCTCCTCCGTAACCGTAGCGCGGAAAGCCGCTACCTCCGGCGGGGTATTCCGGACATCTTCTTCCCTAACCTTAATACCGTGTTCTTCTGCTAACCAATCGAACTGGAAAGGCAGGTCGGCGTTTTCGGCGTCGATGTCGAAATCGGTAGTTTCAGGGTCGATCGGGGCGTTCTCTTCCGCCGGCAGTTCTACATCTTCTACATCTTCTTCTCCCAGGCTCAGCAGTATTTCCCGACGAAATTGTTCCGCTTGCTGCGCGTCACGATATGCCAACCACTCGGCCCGGACGCTGGTATCTTCCACGACGTCCTTAAAGCTTTGGAATGGGTCCTGGCTATTGAGTGCCTGTTCCAGGGCCGTATGATCGGCGCCTTCGGGGAGTTGCTCAATAAAGGCCGCCATGGAGCGGAAGCTGTCGCTGCTGCTTAGTTCATAGATCGGCTCGTAGCGGGCTTTGTCGGTGGCGTACCGCTCCGCGTCTGCTCGGATTTCTGCTTCGCTCTCCTCTTTGAGCGAGCCCTTGTCATAGACATCGAGGTTCCAGGCCCTGACCACCTTCTTCGCTACACGATCGTAGTAGGCGTTCATGGAATCGAAGGGGGTGTCGACTAGTAATTGCAGGTCTTCCTGGCTGATGTTGGGCATGGGGTCACGGATTTGAGCGCGAAGGTACGGGAGGGTGGGAGTTATTCGATGTTTAGGGTAGGGTGTTCCGTCTGATAGGGATTCTCCCCGACGGTTTTTAGC
>JBLHRW010000016.1:0-26181 GCA_047626445.1 Neolewinella sp. | reverse complement strand
TGAAGCGCAAGGAAGATACCCACAAGATGGCCGAGTCTAACCGTGCCTTTGCCCACTACGGTCGCTAGGACTTTACAACTGAAAGCTAGGAACTAGGCAACTAGTCCCTAGCTTTTAATTGTTAGCGCCCCCCCCCTCCCAAATTAAAAATTAATTCTTCTTAAATCCTTCTGCCATGGCAACGGATCTTAAATACACCAGAAACATCGGTATTGCCGCGCACATTGATGCCGGTAAGACGACTACTACTGAGCGTATCCTTTACTACACAGGTGTCAGCCACAAGATCGGCGAAGTACACGACGGTGCCGCTACCATGGACTGGATGGAACAGGAGCAGGAGCGTGGTATCACCATTACCTCTGCTGCTACCCACACCAACTGGAAGTGGCAGGATGAGGATTACGTTTTCAACATCATCGATACGCCCGGACACGTTGACTTTACCGTTGAGGTAAACCGTTCCCTCCGTGTACTTGATGGTCTGGTATTCCTATTCTGTGCCGTATCCGGTGTAGAGCCTCAGTCTGAGACCAACTGGCGCCTTGCTGACAACTACAAGGTGCCACGTATCGGTTTTGTAAACAAGATGGACCGCTCTGGTGCTGACTTCCTCAACGTGGTAAAAGATGTAGAAGAGAAGCTTGGCTCCAAGTCTATCCCACTGCAGATTCCGATCGGTGCTGAAGAAACTTTTATCGGTGTTGTTGACCTCATCACGATGAAAGCCATCCAGTGGAACGAGGAAGACCAGGGTATGACTTTCGAGGTGATCGACATGCCAGCTGACCTCGTTGACACCGTCAACGAATGGCGCGAGAAATTACTCGAAGCCGTTGCTGAGTACGACGAATCCCTGCTGGAGAAGTACTTTGAAGATCCCGAAAGCATCACCGTAGAAGAAGTGCGCAAAGCCGTACGCGACGCCGTAACTGACGCAGCCTTCGTACCGATGATGTGTGGTTCTGCCTTCAAAAACAAAGGTGTTCAGGCTGTACTTGATGCAGTTTGCGCTTACCTGCCCAGCCCGCTGGACATTCCGCCGGTTAAGGGTACTGACCCTGACGACGAAGAGAAGATCCTTTATCGTGCTCCGTCTACGGACGAGCCGTTTGCGGCCCTCGCGTTCAAGATTGCTACCGACCCCTTCGTAGGTCGCCTCGCTTTCATGCGCGTTTACTCCGGTGTACTCGAAGCTGGTTCTTACGTAAAGAACACTCGCTCCGGTAACAAGGAACGTATCTCCCGTCTCTACCAGATGCACGCTAACCAACAGCAGGCAATTGATCGGGTAGAAGCTGGTGACATCGCCGCTGCTGTAGGTTTCAAGGACATCCGTACGGGTGACACCCTCTGTGACGAAAAGCACCAGATCATACTGGAATCAATGGTCTTCCCTGATCCCGTGATCGCGGTAGCCGTTGAGCCAAAGACGCAGAAGGA
The DNA here is from genome assembly GCA_047626445.1 of Neolewinella sp. Lineage (GTDB taxonomy): Bacteria > Bacteroidota > Bacteroidia > Chitinophagales > Saprospiraceae > Neolewinella. The sequence goes on along the minus strand of JBLHRW010000016.1, from coordinate 24,738 downwards.
CCTCGACCGTTTGGGTATGGCACTTGCCAAACTCGCGGAAGAAGATCCAACCTTCACCGTAAAGTACGATGAAGACACCAACCAGACCATCATTGCTGGTATGGGTGAGCTTCACCTCGAGATCATCGTTGATCGCCTCCGCCGCGAATTCAAAGTGGAAGCCAACGTAGGTGCCCCAATGGTAAGCTATAAGGAAGCCCTCTTTACCACTGTGGAGCACCGCGAGCGCCTCAAGAAGCAGTCTGGTGGTTCCGGTCTCTTCGCCGACATGAGTTTCACCCTCGGCCCCGCCGACGAGGAGTTCCTGGAGAGCGAAGACTTCAAGAGCGGCAAAGTAAACCTGCAGTTCGAATGGGGTATTGTCGGTGGTTCTATCGATAAGAACTACCAGAAGCCTATCCGCGATGGTTTCCAGTCCATGATGAAGAACGGCATTCTTGCCGGCTACAACATCGACAGCATGAAGGTTAAGGTGTTCGACGGTGGCATGCACTCCGTTGACTCTAAGCCACTGGCTTTCGAGCTTTGTGCGAAGGAAGGATTCCGGGAAGCTGCCAAGCTGTGTGACCCCAAGTTGCTCGAGCCCATAATGGAGGTAGTTATCGTAACTCCTGAAGAGTACACTGGTAACGTTATTGGTGACCTCAACCGCCGTCGTGGCCTGCCCAAAGGCCAGGAGACGATGAACGGTGGTGCGATCCGAATCACCGCTGAAGTGCCACTGGCGCAGATGTTTGGTTACGTGACCGATCTTCGTACCATCACTTCCGGCCGTGCTAGCTCTAGCATGACCTTCGCTCGCTTCTCCGAAGCGCCGAAGGGTGTCGCTAAGGAGGTGATCGCCGAAGCACGTGGTGAAAGCTAAATAAACGACAATTTACTCCCGCTCTTTCCGGCAGCCGCCGGGGAGCGGGAGTTACTAACTCTAAACGACTCCCGGAAAGCCGGTGTGGTCAAATTCTATTTGAAAATCTTATCTGGCATGAATCAGAAAATTCGCATCAAACTGCGGTCTTACGATCACAACCTAGTAGACAAGTCTACTGAGAAGATCGTAAAAACCGTAAAGAACAGTGGGGCCATCGTAACCGGCCCGATTCCGCTGCCCACCGAAAGGGATATCTATACAGTACTGCGGTCTCCGCACGTAAATAAGAAATCCCGGGAGCAGTTTCAGTTGCGCACGCACAAGCGCCTGATTGAAATCTACACCCCCAACCAAAAAACGGTGGACGCGCTTTCGAAGCTCGAACTCCCCTCTGGTGTAGACATTCAGGTGAAACTTACCTAGTAAGTTTCCCGCAATCTTAAATCCCCGCTTTACCGGCTTTTGGCCATGGTAGGGTAGGGCTATTAATTAACTGTTCCTCCCCGTTCGTTTCGGGGAAGGGATATTAGTTGCCCGCTTCCGAACAAAACGGGATGGCAACGAGCAAATCAAGACCAATGAACGGAATTATTGGTAAGAAGGTCGGGATGACTTCCATCTTCGACGAAGCAGGTCGCAACTTGGCCTGTACCGTAATCGAAGCGGGTCCCTGCGTAGTAACGCAGGTGAAAACCGAGGATACGGATACTTACAACTCAGTACAGCTGGCTTTCGGTGAACGCCGCGAGAAGACTATTAGCAAGCAAATGTCTGGTCACTTCAAAGCGGCTGGGACTACCCCTAAGCGTGAGGTGGTCGAGTTTCGCGATATGGATATTGCGAAATCTCTTGGAGATACCGTTACTATTGAAGACGTATTCACAGAAGGTGACACTGTTGTCGCCGTGGGTACTTCAAAAGGTAAAGGCTTCCAGGGCGTAGTTAAGCGTCACAACTTTAAGGGTGTGAACGATGCTACTCACGGTCAGCACAACCGACAACGTGCTCCTGGTTCCATTGGTGCCGCCTCGTACCCCGCGAAAGTATTCAAGGGAATGCGGATGGGTGGCCGTGATGGTGGTGGTCGGGTAAGCATCCCGGGCCTCAAGGTCCTCAAGATGTTCCCCGAGCGTAACCTTATCATCGTTAGAGGTGCCGTTCCTGGACCCAAAGGTGGAACCGTAATCCTGCACAAATAATTAAGTCAGCCGATCCCGCTCTTCCGGAAAATGTCCTGGATGATTGGATTGTAAAACTATAAAAATGAAACTCCAAGTTCAAAGCGCAAAGGGTACGAATGCTGGCCGTGAGGTAGAACTGCCCGAAAACATTTTCGGTGTAGAGCCAAACGAGCACGCCGTATACCTGGCGGTAAAAGCTTACCTGGCTGCACAGCGTCAGGGTACCCATAAAGCCAAGGAGCGCGGTGAAGTAGCCGGTTCCAGGAGAAAACTGCATAAGCAGAAGGGAACTGGTGGCAGCCGTAAGGGTGACATCAAGAACCCAATCTTCCGTGGTGGTGGCCGTGTTTTCGGCCCTCGTCCCCGTACTTACAACCTGAAGCTGAACAAGAAAGTGGCTCAGTCCGCTCGTGCCAGTGCCTTCTCCGTGAAAGCCAGCGCCGGTGCGATCAGAGTAGTGGAAGACCTCAGCTTCGATGCTCCCAAGACTAAAGACTACATTGCTTTCCTCAACGCCATGGGCGCCAACGAAGGTAAAGTACTCCTGATCACTGCCGAAAACGACCAGCACGTTTACCGCAGTGGCCGTAACATCCCCAACAGCGCTGTTCTCAGCGCCGGTGAGGTTAGCACCTACGATGTAATGAAGGCCGGTACGGTCATCGTTTCTGAAGGAGCCATTGAAAAACTCAAAGAGCAATTCGCTTAATCATCAGCTTTCGGTCTGCTTGCAGACCGGACTAAACACAAATTAAAATGGCTAAGACTATTCTTATCAAGCCGGTCGTGTCCGAGAAAGCTGAATTGCTTTCTGAGAACCAGGAACACTACACTTTTGTAGTGGCCAAAACGGCAAACAAAATTGAAGTCCGTAAAGCAGTGGAAGCTCGTTACGGTGTTACGGTAGATCGGGTTAACACCATGATCATGCCGGGCAAGACCAAGAACAGATCGACCAAGTCCGGTCTTCTCCGCGGTAGGGTTTCTTCTTTCAAGAAGGCAATCATTACTCTGGCAGAAGGTGAAACCATCGACTTGTACAACGAATTATAAAAAAAAACCACCGGTGGGTGGGGAGCCGATAACCGTGGTCGATCGCGGTAATTGCTTTCGCTCCGAGATTCACCGGACCAACTAGTGCAATAATGCCAATCAGAAAGTTTAAGCCAGTATCTCCGGGCTCTCGTTTCCACGTCGGAAACAAGTTCGAAGAATTGACTGGTGACAAGCCAACCAAGAGCCTGCTCGCCCCCCTCAAAAAGAGTGGTGGTCGTAATGGTACTGGTAAAATGACTGTTCGCCAAAAAGGTGGTGGTCATAAGCGTCGCTACCGTATCATTGACTTCCGTCGTAACCACGATGGCGTAGCCGCCACGGTTAAGACGATCGAATATGATCCGAACCGTACCGCTTTCATCGCCTTAGTCGAGTATACCGACGGCAAGAAGACCTACATCATCGCTCCCCAGGGGCTGAAGGTAGGTGATCAGCTGATGTCTGGTGCAGGTGCGCTCCCAACCGTGGGTAATACCCTTTTCCTGGCCGATGTGCCATTGGGTAACTCCATCCACGCTATTGAGTTGCAGCCAGGTAAGGGGGCAGCCCTTGCTCGCTCTGCTGGTACTAACGCTACCCTGATGGGCAAGGAAGGTCGCTTCGTATCTGTGAAACTCCCTTCTGGTGAGGTTCGCCGTATCCTGAAGACCTGCCGTGCTACCATCGGTACTACGTCTAACCCCGACCACAGCCTCACCGTAGCCGGTAAGGCAGGTCGTAATCGCTGGCTCGGCAAACGTCCACGTGTACGTGGTGTAGCAATGAACCCGGTCGATCACCCAATGGGTGGTGGCGAAGGTAAAGCTTCAGGTGGTCACCCACGCTCACGCACGGGTATCATGGCCAAAGGCCAGAAGACACGCAGCGTCAACAAGGCAAGCAACAAATTGATCATCACCCGTCGCAAGACGAAGAACAAGAAATAATCCATGGCACGTTCGCTTAAGAAAGGTCCTTACGTATTTCACCGCCTGTATGACAAAATTGTCAAAGCACAGGAAGGTGGTCGCAAGGGCATGATCAAAACCTGGTCCCGTTCTTCCATGATCATCCCTGACATGGTAGGCCTCACAATCGCCGTCCACAATGGCAAAACCCACGTTCCCGTCTATGTTACGGAAAACATGGTTGGCCATAAGCTCGGTGAATTTGCGCCAACACGCTCCTTCCGGGGCCACGGTGGCAAAAAAGGGAAGTAATAGTTGATTGAGTAGTAGTAGTAGTAGTAGTAGTAGTTAATTGCCTACTCATCCAATTCTTTCCTGATAACAATAATTATCTGGCGAGGACGCAGGTGCAGTGAAAAGGTTGAATTAGCAGGGTGGGTTCCTCACATTGCTTTTTATACCTATCTTTGCACCCGCGTTCGCGCCCCCTTTAATTGAGTGAAGGTAGAGTATGATCTCGTTCGGGATTATTGACGGCTAATTCTTGGTGTTCGAAACCAACAACCAGCAATCAACAATTTTGAATCCGTTGTACTAACCCGTTCCCTCGAAAACCTCCAATAATGGAAGCAGTAGCAAGTTTAAACAGTATCCCGATGTCGGTGCGCAAGATGCGGCTGATCATCGACCTTATCCGCGGTAAGCAGGTAGGAGAAGCACTGGGTATCCTCGAGTTCAGTAAGCAGGAAGCTGCGATCTGGATCAAGAAGGATCTTCTCAGTGCTATCGCTAACTGGGAGTACAAGACCGGAGGCACCGAAAGTGCCGACGAATACAACTTGTACGTCTCTGAAGCTTTCTCTGATGCCGGTGCGCAAATCAAGCGTTTTCGCCCCGCGCCTCACGGCCGTGCTCACCGTATCCGGAAGCACAGCTGCCACATCACCATCAAGGTAACCAACCGCAACCCGCTTCCGAGCGAAGTAGAAGGTGCCGTTCTTGAAACCGAAACCGCAGAATAGACATGGGACAGAAGACTAATCCAATTGGTAACCGCCTTGGTTACATCCGCGGCTGGGACAGCAACTGGTTTGCTGACAAAGAGTACGCAACCAACGTAATCGAAGACGCTAAGCTCCGCACTTACATCGATAAGCGTATTGAGAAGGGTGGTATTGCCCGGGTCATCATCGAGCGTACCCTTAAGCGGGTAACGCTGACGATCCACACGAGCCGTCCTGGTATCATCATCGGTAAGGGAGGCAATGAAATCAACCTGCTTCGCGAAGAACTTCGTCGCCTGACGAAGAAGGACGTGCAGATCAACATCATCGAAATCCGCAAGCCTGAGCTCGACGCCAACATCGTGGCCGAAAGTGTAGCTAAGCAGATCGAAGCACGGATCAACTACCGTCGTGCGATCAAGACCAGCATTGCCGCTACCATGCGTGCCAGTGCAGAAGGTATCAAGATCCGCATTTCTGGCCGTCTGAACGGTTCCGATATGAGCCGCACGGAAGAGTTCAAGGAAGGGCGTACGCCTCTTCACACTTTCCGTGCCGACATCGACTACGCACACAAAGAAGCCCACACCGTTTACGGTCGTATCGGCATCAAGGTGTGGCTCTGTAAGGGTGAAGTACTCGGTAAGCGTGATCTGAATCCGAACGCCGGACTAGCAACTAAAGGCAATGATCGCCGTAGTGGTGGTGGTGGTAGTGGCCGTGGTGGCAACGATCGCCGTGGTGGAAATGATCGCCGTAGTGGCGGTGGTGGCAGCGATCGCCGCGGAGGCGGTGGTGGCGGCGGCCGTCGCTAGGGGTCTAGTAGGCAAGTCGCAAATAGCAAGTTGCCTACAGACCTGATTGAATGATCGAAAAGATTTTAGCTTAGGCTAATATACATAGTGGCTAACCGCAGAAATTGCAACTTGCCCCGGACTCAACCGCCTCTGGCGAGAGAAAAAATTGACCAAGAATCATCAAGACGCGGTCTTGCGCTGGTTCTTATCCCCCTGAAAGCAGGGCTGCAATAGCGAAAGTATTCGCTGTTGTTGCCTTGCTTTCATTATAGGAAATAAAATTAGCTGAAAAGGGAAAGTTTGCCTCGGTTTACTTTTCCGGATTGGAATAAAATCGTACCTTTGCCCCGCTCTAAGGACACCCTTGGGGAGATTCGGGGAGTAAATGTCCGATTTTTGGACGTTTACCCACTAAACTTTAAGCAATGTTACAGCCGAAAAGAACTAAATACCGCAAGCAGCAGAAACTCCGTAACCGGGGTCTAGCCCAGCGCGGTTGTAAGGTTGATTTCGGATCCTTCGGACTGAAGAGCCTCGGTATCGGACGGATCACCAACCGACAGATAGAAGCCGCCCGTATTGCCATGACGCGTCATATGAAGCGTGAAGGTAAAGTGTGGATTCGTATTTTTCCAGACAAGCCCATCACCAGCAAGCCGTTGGAAGTACGGATGGGTAAGGGTAAAGGAGCCCTTGACCACTGGGTCGCTAACGTTCAGCCCGGACGAATCATGTTCGAGATTGACGGTGTTTCCCGCGAAGTTGCCGAAGAAGCCCTGCGCCTTGCCGCACAGAAGCTTCCGGTACTGACCAGAGTGGTTACCCGGCTTGATTACCAGGATTAGGTGTCAGCCTTCTACGAAATTTAAACGCTTTTAAATAGCTAAGTCCGCCGGCCTGCCGTGCGGCGCAATAATATCAACTGATGGCGAGTAATAAATCAGTCGAGTTGCGGAATGCCTCCGACGCTGATCTTCAGGATCAGCTGACGGAGACCACCGCTAGCCTCGAGAAAATGAAGTTCGACCATGCCGTTAACGGCATCGAGAACCCCCTGCAACTGCGGGTAGTCCGTCGCGACCTTGCGCGGATCAAAACAGAAATCCGTCGTCGTGAATTGGACACTATGTCTCCGGAGGAGAAGTCCAAGCGCGATCGCATCCTAATCCGTCGTCGTAAAAAGTAATCGAACATGAGCAACGAGGAAACTAAAGAGCAGGAAGGCGCAACCGTAGAGGGGACCCCAACAACTGCTGTCGAGACTGTGGCTACGGCTACTGTTGACACCGTCGTTAACTACTTCGCCCCTGAAGAGGAAGCTGAAGAAGCTGGACGCAACGAGCGCAAAACGCGTGTTGGTCTGGTCGCCAGTAACAAGATGGATAAAACCATTTCTGTGGTGATCGAACGTCGGTTGAAGCACCCTATTTACGGCAAGTACGTAAAGAAGTCAAAGAAACTCATCGCACACGATGAGAACAACGAATGCCAGATCGGCGACCTTGTCAAGATCATGGAGACCCGTCCGATAAGCCGCCGTAAGCGCTGGCGTCTGGTGGCTATCCTGGAGAAAGCCAAGTAATTCATTAATCGTTCAAATTAGCATAGCATGATCCAACAGGAATCACGGTTGCGCGTAGCCGACAACAGCGGTGCCAAAGAGGTACTCTGTATTCGCGTACTGGGCGGCTCAAAGCGTCGCTACGCCAGCATCGGCGACCAGATCGTCGTGACGGTTAAGGAAGCTTCGCCAGGCGGCAACATAAAAAAAGGAACTGTTTCCAGAGCCGTAGTAGTACGGGTTCGGAAAGAAATCCGCCGCAAGGATGGCTCGTACATCCGTTTTGATGACAACGCCGTCGTTCTCCTCAACGCAAGTGAGGAACCACGCGGCACCCGCATCTTCGGCCCCGTGGCTCGCGAACTCCGCGACCGCGACTACATGAAGATCGTTTCACTAGCCCCTGAAGTAATCTAGGGCACCAAATTAATTTCCAATGGCTAACAAGACCTATAAGGATAAGCAGAAGCGCCACGCGCCGAAGCTCAAAATCAAGAAGGGTGACATGGTCGTGGTCATCGCTGGTGCCGATAAGGACCGCTCCACGCCACGTGAAGTTCTTGAGGTTCTTCCCCAGGAAAACCGCGCTGTCGTAGATGGCGTAAACATCCGCAAGAAGCACCAAAAACCGACCGAAACCGATCAGGGTGGCATCGTTGAAAAAGCGGCCTCCATTCACATTAGCAATCTGATGCTCGTAGATTCCGACAATCAGCCAACTCGCGTAGGACGCAAGGAGGGTGAAAACGGTAAGCTGGCGCGTTTCGGAAAGCGTAACGGTAATATCATCAAGTAATGAGCTACACGCCAAGACTTAAGAAAAAATACGACGAGGAAGTTAAAGCAGCTCTACAGGAGCAGTTTAGCTACGATAGCCCTATGGAGATTCCTTGTCTCCTCAAGATTTGCATTAATCAGGGTGTAGGTAAAGCTACGCAAGATCGTAAGCTGGTTGAGAACGCGATGAAGGAGATGTCTCTGGTCGCTGGTCAGCAAGCTGTGATCACCAAGTCCAAGAAATCTGTCTCCAACTTCCGTCTTCGTGAGGACATGGGAATTGGTGCTAAGGTAACGCTGCGTCGGGAGAAAATGTATGACTTCCTTGATCGCCTGATCTCTACTGCCCTTCCACGGGTGCGTGACTTCCGGGGTATCAACGATAAGAGCTTCGACGGCCGTGGTAACTATACCATGGGTGTCACGGAGCAGATCATCTTCCCTGAAATCAGCCTCGACGATGTTGCAAACATCACCGGTTATGACGTTTCGTTCGTAACCAGCGCTAAGACTGATGCTGAATCACTCGCTCTACTGAAGGCCCTCGGTCTTCCATTTAAGAACCAAAATAACGCTAACTAAGATGGCTCGTAAATCACTGATCGCCCGCGAAGTTAAGCGGGAGCGCATGGTTGCCAAGTACGCTGAGAGGCGCGCCGCGCTCAAAGCTGAAGGTAACTGGGATGAGCTGGATAAGCTTCCCCGCAACTCTAACCCTATTCGTCTGCACAACCGTTGTGGACTGACAGGACGCCCGAAAGGCTACATGCGTAAATTCGGCCTCTGCCGTGTTAAGTTCCGTGAAATGGCACTTAACGGTCAGATTCCGGGAATCCGCAAAGCCTCCTGGTAAAACAAGTTCCACGTTGCAGGTTATAAGTTATAAGTCCACACACCGAATAACTTTGTACAACTTGCAGCTTGTTGCCTGTAACTAACAATATCATTAACAGCTCCGAAGGTTCTCTACCGTTTAAAACGAGAGAATACCGCGAAGCGCAATATCAATAGTAATGGCCGTAACGGATCCAATTGCTGACTACCTGACTCGCCTGCGTAATGCGCAAATTGCTGGTCACCGAGTCGTTATCATTCCTTCTTCTAAGACTAAGAAGCGTATGACCGAAATTTTATATGATCAGGGCTACATCCTGAAGTATAAGTTCGACGATGAAGCAGGTAAGGGAAAGCAGGGAGAAATCTCCATCGCCCTCAAGTACGAAAAGGACAGCAAGCGTCCTGTCATGCGCAAGCTCATTCGCATCTCCAAGCCAGGACTGCGTCAGTACGTAAAGTCTGATGCTCTTCCACGTGTAATCAACGGCTTGGGTATCGCCATCATTTCCACCTCCAATGGTCTCATGACCGAAAAGCAGGCACGGAAAGAGAATGTAGGCGGCGAAGTACTGTGCTACATATACTAATCACCTTAAGTAAACTCCTGCAGAGGTCTTTACCCCACTGGGTAACAAACTGACTTCGTAAGGCAATTAAATCAACAGGATATGTCCAGAATTGGCAAAAATCCCATCAGCTTTCCTACTGCCGTCTCTATTGACGTGACCAAAGGAAACCTGGTGACCGTAAAGGGCCCTAAAGGGGAACTTACACAACAGGTCAGCCCTGACTTGGGAATCAACATCGAGGACGGTGAAGTCACCGTTACCCGCCCTTCTAACAGTAAGCGCCACCGCAGCTTTCACGGTCTTTACCGTTCGCTGATCGCCAACATGGTGGAGGGCGTTACCAACGGCTACGAACTCAATCTTGAGGTAATAGGTGTAGGTTACCGTGCTGAAAACAAAGGCAACCTGTTGATCCTCACACTTGGCTTCTCTCACCCTATCTACTTCATGGTTCCCCAGGAAGTTGTGGTAGAGACCATCAGCGCCAAGGGTAAGGCTCCGATCGTTAAGCTGACGAGTATCGATAAGCAACTTATTGGTCAAATCGCAGCTAAGGTCCGTGCTTTCCGTAGGCCTGAACCTTACAAAGGAAAAGGTATCAAGTTTGTTGGTGAAGAACTTCGTCGTAAGGCTGGTAAGACCGCCGCTAAGAAGTAAGATCCCCTAATCCCCAGAGGGGAATCAAAAAAAATTAGCAATGCAACTCACAAAACTTAAGCGGAGAAAGCGGATTCACAGCCGTGTTCGTCGGAACATCTCCGGTACGCCTGGACAGCCCCGTCTGAACGTCTTTCGCTCTAATAATTTTATTTACGCCCAGTTGATTGATGACGTCAACGGTGTAACTCTTGCACAGGCTTCGAGCTTCGAAGCTGTAGTAGCAAACGAAGGCAACAAAGCTGAGCAGGCAACTGCAGTAGGCAAATTGATTGCCGAACGTGGTACTGCTGCCGGTGTAAGCAAAGTTCTCTTCGACCGGGGAGGATATCTTTTTCACGGACGGGTCAAAGCGCTTGCAGAAGGTGCTCGCGAAGGCGGCCTTAAATTCTAAATAACACTACAATGGCTGATAACAGAAATTCAGGTGGCAGTGGTGGAGGCCGCAACCGCCGTGACAATGACCGCAAAGGTCGTAACAACAAAGACCAAAAAGCCGAGCCGGAACTGCGTGAAAAAATGGTAGCCCTTAACCGGGTGTCCAAAGTAACAAAGGGTGGCCGTACGTTCACCTTTGCTGCAATCGTAGTTGTAGGTGATGGAAAGGGTAAGGTTGGATCAGGTGCCGGTAAGGCGCGTGATATCTCCGAAGCCATCCAGAAGGCGACTGATAATGCTCGTAAGAGTATGATCACAGTGCCACTGCATAAGGGAACTATCCCCCACGAGCAGTTGGGTAAGTATGGTGCCGGTAAGGTGCTCATCAAGCCAGCTTCTGAGGGTACCGGTGTAATTGCCGGTGGTGCGATGCGTGCCGTCCTCGATATCGCAGGCGTCCATAACGTACTCGCCAAATCACAAGGGTCTTCCAACCCACACAACGTGATCAAGGCGACCATCGATGCGCTGAAAAAGCTCCGCAGCCCGATGGATATTGCGAAGCAGCGGGGTATTTCCATGGAAAAACTGTTCGAAGGATAGTCTTCCGGACTAACGCCCGCTTAGCGGGTAATTCCTAACAACAGAAAATAATAAATTAACATGGCAAAGGTTAAAATTACCCAGGTCAAAAGCGTGATTGATCGCCCGAAGAAACAGAAGGCGACGATCCAGGCCCTAGGCCTGAAGCGAATGCACCAAACCGTGGAAAAGGAGAACACTCCCGTTATCCAAGGTATGATCAAGGCAGTAAGCCACCTCGTTAAAGTTGAAGAAGCGTAAGGCAGCCAAATAGTCAGTAGAACGATTCGTCAAAATGTTGTATGACCTTTGACAGGATGGCGCTCCACTGACAGAATGGCATTGCTGGAACGTTTGTTGCTTTGCATCAGCGTCCCCGTCCCAAGCTTTCTTAAAAATAAGTCCGTAATGGAACTGAATAATCTCAAACCAGCCGCCGGCGCTACGAAGTCCGGAAAGCGAATTGCTCGTGGTCAGGGATCCGGCCGAGGTGGAACTTCCACCCGTGGCCACAAGGGTGCCAAATCACGCAGTGGTTACAAGAGTAAGCGTAACTTCGAAGGTGGCCAGATGCCACTTGCAATACGTTTGCCAAAGCGTGGCTTCAATAGCCCCAACCGTACAGAGTACGTTGCCTTCAACCTTGATCGCCTCCAGGCCATCAGTGAGAAGCACGGCCTGACGGAAATTACCCCAGCTGTCCTGTACGCTGCCCGTATCATTAAAAAGAATGATTTGGTCAAGGTACTTGCTACCGGCGAGCTTACTTCTGCCCTAACGTTGACGGCGCACGCCGCTTCCGCCAAGGCTAAAGAAGCCGTTGAAGCAGCAGGCGGTTCCATTACCATCTCCTAAATTAAGTACCCATGATGAGGTTTTTTGAAACGCTTAAAAACATCTGGTCGATCGAGGAACTGCGCAAGCGGATCCTGTTCACCCTGTTGTTGATCGCAATTTACCGTCTGGGTTCTTACATCGTGCTTCCAGGTGCTGATGTGGATGCACTGACGGCGTCACTGGCCAACCAAGGTGGTGGCAACGACCTTCTCGGTCTGATCAATCTGTTTACTGGTGGTGCATTTAACAATGCATCCATCATGGCTCTTGGTATCATGCCGTACATTACGGCAAGTATCATTGTCCAGCTTCTTGGCTTTGCCGTCCCTTACTTCCAGCGCCTACAAAGCAAGGAAGGTGAGTCCGGCCGTAAGAAGCTTAGCCAGATTACCCGTGCGCTTACGGTAGCTATTACCCTGGTTCAGGGTGCCGGTTACCTGACCTACATCAAGAGCAACGGAGGTATGAGTTCCCAGGTAGATGAATCTATCTTCTGGCTCTCCGGTATCGTTATCCTTTCTACCGGTACCATCTTCGCGATGTGGCTTGGTGAACGGATCACTGACCGTGGTATTGGTAACGGTGTTTCCTTGCTGATCACCGTAGGTATCATTGTTGGACTACCTACTGCCTTCGGTTTCGAACTGGTAGACAAGTCTGACCGCCTGCTACTCTTCGCACTCGAAATGTTCGGTTTCTTCTTCGTTACTATGTTGACAGTTGCGATTGTCACCGGTGTACGTAAGATTCCACTACAGTTCGCCAAACGTATGGTGGGCCGTGGTCAAGGAGCTGCTCCTACCCGTACTGAACGCGATTACATTCCACTCAAGGTTAACGCCTCTGGTGTAATGCCGATCATCTTTGCTCAGGCGCTGATGTTGCTTCCCGTAAGCCTCGCTGGTTTCGGTGCTGGTGGAGAAACTAACTGGCTCGTTCAGCAGTTCAATGATTTCACTTCGCCGCTTTACAACGTAGTTTACTTTGTTCTGGTAGTGGTCTTTACCTACGTCTATACGGCATTGGTAGTGAATCCAGGTCAGTACACGGAGTACCTGCGTCGTCAGAATGCATTCATTCCCGGCGTTCGTGGCGGTGCTGAAACTGAGGAGTATATCGATGCAATTACCAGCCGCATTACGTTGCCTGGTTCTGTCATCCTCGGTTTGATTGCCATCCTACCTGCACTCGTTGCTGGTCTTGGTGTCAACCAACAGTTTGCTATCTTCTTTGGTGGTACTTCCCTGATCATCATGGTCGGCGTAGTACTCGATACGCTGCAGCAGATTGAAAGCTACCTCTTGATGCGCAAGTATGACGGGTTGGTTAAAGATGGTCGACTCGAGGGTCGCAGCGGCGGAAGCCGGATGCAGAGCCTTGGCGCTGACTTCTAGATTATCCCTTTCCTCTTTACGGAGGTGATAAAAGCGCCCTCTCTGGTTCCAGAGAGGGCGCTTTTTGTATAGGTACCTTATCCAGTTTTGTGGATAGCTTGCAACTTTTATCGACCATTCCTTCCTTGTCAGTCGGGAGACCCCCGACAACATAATACGTACCGCCAAGATGCGCCGAAAAATCTGGACCCTACTGGGAGATGCCATTCGTGGCAAACAATTTGACCTCACGGCGATCAGTATTCCGAGGGCAATTGTCTTACTGGCAGTACCGATGATGCTGGAGATGGCCATGGAGTCAATCTTTGCATTGGTCGACACTTACTTTGTCGGTAAAATCGGGATAGAGGGCCTCACCACGGTAGGGCTTACCGAAGTGATGATGACCTTGGTGTATAGTGTGGCCATCGGATTAAGTACGGCGCCTATGGCAATGGTGGCCAGGTTCATTGGGGAGAAAGATCCAGCTCAAGCAGGGAAAGCGGCAGGACAAGCCATTCTACTAGGGATTTTTGTTAGCCTGCTGGTTGCCGTCCCTGGTTTTATTTATGCGGAAGACTTGCTGGCCTTAATGGGGGCAAGTCCAGAAGTGATTACCCAGGGTGTTGGGTATACCAGAATTATGTTTGCCACCAACGTGGTCATCATGTTACTTTTTGTGATCAACGGTATCTTCCGTGGTGCAGGGGAAGCGGCAAGAGCCATGCGAGTGCTATGGGTGGCGAATGGGATCAACATTGTGTTGGACCCGATTTTTATTTTTGGGCTCGGGCCAATCCCCGGGTTCGGGATAGAAGGTGCAGCTATTGCTACCTCCATCGGTCGTGGGGTAGGGGTTGCCTATCAACTGTACTTGCTTTTCGGAGACAAATCGGTGATTAAGATGGGAACCAGGGCTTGGTTGGTGGATTGGGGAATGCAAAGAAGAATCGGAAGGATTGCATCGACTGGGGCTTTTCAGTACCTCATCGCCTCCGCCAGTTGGGTGTTCCTAATGCGTATTGTTGCTGGATTTGGTGACGAGGCTGTGGCAGGATATACCGTAGCGATTCGCCTCATTTTATTTACCATGTTGCCCGCCTGGGGCCTGGCCAATGCTGCGGCGACTTTTGTCGGGCAAAACCTTGGCGCCGGGCAGCCAGATCGGGCAGCGAAGGGGGTGTGGACCACCTTGCGCGTCACCACTATCTACCTGCTGATTCTTTCCTTCGCATATTATTTTCTGGCGGGGACGCTGGTGCAAGGTTTTACGCAAGACGCAGAGGCCGTTAAATTCGGTATTCAGACATTAAAGATTTTCGCTATCGGCTACGTGTTCTTCGGTGTGGGAATGATCCCTGTCCAGGCATTCAATGGCGCTGGCGATACCCGTACCCCAACGCTGGTCAACTTTATCTGTTTCTGGCTACTGGAGATCCCGCTGGGCTATTACCTGGGAATCACTCTCGGCTATGAAGTCGAAGGGGTGGTATGGGCAGTCGTGATCGCTGAGTTTGTACTGGGCATACTGGCCGTATGGCTGTTTTGGCGGGGTGGGTGGCGTAATACTGAGATTTGAAGAAAAGGAGGGGAAGGTCACCACTAAGGCAGTTAGGCACTAAGGGCTACACTAAGGTCGAGGAATTGTATTCCGAGTGTTGTGGGGGTCACCACTAAGGCAGTTAAGCACTAAGGGTAGGGTGTCCAATCTGTCAGGGAATAGTCGTAGCGATTATTAGCTCCCTAGCTCGTAGAGCTTTGTAGCACAGGTTTGGGCTTCAGCCCAAATAAGGCCCCAAATCACTAACACGGGTCAGTACCTACAGATTGGACACCCTAGCACTAAGGGCTACACTAAGAAGAGCTACCGAAAGGGTAGGGCGAAGACGCTAACTGCCCTTCAACCTTCTTTGCACCTGCGACCGCGCCTGATCCAGTATCAATGAAAAACGAAATGTAATACCACAAGCGACAAGGCCAGACCAAACCCAAACCAGGCAGTGCTACGCTGGTCGGCAACGAAGAGTTCGTTGAGGGGGCGGAGACGGTTCTTACCGGGCAGGAGCTGAAAGATCAGGAACAGCGAAACGATGACCACCCCCGCGCGAACGAAGTAGTTCATCTCCGGGACGAAGTACTTGATGGCCAGGTTGAGTGGGGTGGAGGCCAGAAAGGCTAATAACGTGATCATCGGTGCCCGAACGATCAGTAAGGCTGCCGAAAGGATGACTACGACGATGCCACAGTTGATGTAGTAACGAAGTTCGTTAAGCGTATGGGTAAAGGCGTCGCCCGGGTTGTTTAACTTGAGGTACATCAAGGTCAATCCCATGGCAATACCGGTGAGGAGGGTGACGAGGATGGTCCGTTTTCCAGTGGCCACCATTTGCCTTTCCGTCGCTTCTGGCCGTAGGTAGCGCTTGTAGATGTCTACCGTCCAAAGGGTAGCGAGGCTGTTGAAGGTAGAGTCTACCGTAGACATTAGGCTGGCAAAGAGCGCGCACAGAATGATGCCTTTGACCCCTACCGGCAAGTAGTTGTTTACAATGTAAGGGAAGGCCCCGTCGGGATCATCCAAGGGTGTTCCCTGCTCTGCCAGGATTCCGTAAAGGGCAACACCCGGCACTATGATGATGACGGCCATGAGGTATTTGGTGACCCCTCCAACCATGAGGCCGACCTGCGCTTCGCGCAGGCTGCGAGCCGCCAGGCTTCGCTGTACAACCGCCTGGTTGGCACACCAATAGTTGATGTTAAGAAAGAAGAGACCGAATAATAAGGTCCAGGGTAATTTGGGATGATCGGCCGGAAGATGAAGGTGCATCAACTGTGGTGTCTTCTCGTAGAGCTGGCCCCATCCGCCAAGGTGATGTACCGCAACCAGCGTAACGACGATGCCCCCCAGCAGGAGAATGGCAAACTGTATGATGTCGGTTTTGACTACTGCCGCTAAACCGCCGAGGTAAGTGTAGACGGCGGAGAAAACACCTAGTGCAATGACCAGTACGCCTACTCGTATTAACCGGACCTCACTGATGAAGGTAAAGTATTCCCCAAAGACAAGATCCGCAGCGTATGCCCCCCAGAACAAGGCGCCGCCCAGCGTTACGGTAGAGAAAAGGGCAATATTGGCCAGGCTGTAAGCCAATGCCACCTTAGGGCCAACTTTCTTTTCAATAAACTGGGTAATGGTGATGATTTTCTCACTCAGGTACATCGGTACAAAAAGGAAGGCGGCGAGTAATATCCCTTGGACTGCGTTGATCTCCAGGTTCGCCTGTGCCAGACCATAGAGGTAGGCGGAGCCCATCATGCCAAGGAATTGATACCCCTGGATATTCGTGGCAATGGTGGACATGGCCACTGATGGCCATCTAAGGTTCCGGCCGGCAAGGAAATAACTTTCGGTACTTACTTCTTCTTCTTTTGAGCGGCCGGAAAGGGCTACGGCCATGATGACGGTGAAGTAGAGTGCAACGATCAGAAGGTCTAGCATGGGGGGAAGATACGGATCAGTTGGACTGATTTTAACCGATGAAATCCGGGAAAGGTACGAAGGCCTTATCTTAGGCGGAGAAACCTGTTCTACTATGAGATTGCTAACTGTACTTACCCTCCTTTGCTTGTTCTCCTGCAAGCAGCCTGAGCTGATTGCTGATGACTTCGTTCCCAGGCTCACACTTAAGGCTTATCACGACCTATCCGACGTTTCTGCCGACCAATTCAGCGGCGGTGCAAAGATGATACCAATCACCACGCCCCTGGGCGATTTCAACGTATGGACCAAACGAACGGGCAATAACCCTGCGGTGAAAGTGCTGTTGCTACACGGTGGGCCAGGGGCCAACCACGCCTATTTCGAATGCTTTGACAGTTATTTTCCCGGCGCTGGAATAGAATATTACTACTACGACCAACTTGGATCTCGCCTGAGCGATGTGCCTACTGATCCCAGCCTGTGGACGATCGACCGCTTTGTCGATGAAGTGGAACAGGTGCGTAAAGCACTGAACCTGACCAAGGACAACTTCTATATCCTCGGCCATAGCTGGGGCGGCATTCTCGGGCTAGAGTATGCCCTGAAGTACCAGGATAAAATGAATGGTTTGATCATCAGTAATATGATGGTCTCCGTTCCTGATTATAATAAATACGCCGATGAGGTGCTAGGGCCGCAGCTGAACCCGGATACACTCGCCGCGATCAAAGCTTATGAAGCGGAAGGAGACTTTGATAACCCTGGCTACATAAGTATCATTACCAATAATTATTACCCCCAGCACGTATTACGAATGCCCCTGGCAGAATGGCCTGAGCCAGTTAACCGTGGTTTCGATCGCCTGAACGGCCAGATTTACGTAGGCATGCAAGGGCCCAGTGAATTCGGGATTAGGGGCGATGCTTCTTTACTCACCTGGGACCGCCGCAAAGACTTACCGAAGATCACCATTCCAGTGTTGACTATTGGTGGAAAATTTGATACGATGGATCCTGAGCATATGCGCGAAATCGCGGAGGAGTTTCCGAATGGTAGCCACGTACATTGTCCGACAGGAAGCCACATGAGCTTCTACGATGACCAGGAAACTTATTTCGATGGATTGATTGGGTGGATCAATGCAGTGGAACAAAGGGAGTGATTATAGACCTCTTTTTCGTTCCAGCACCGAGAGGTCGAAGGTAAAGGCAGGCATAATTTCTTCACCAGAGAGAATGGTGTTTTCCAAGGGAAGGACTTCTACGGTACCGTCTTCACGATAGACTTTTACTTCTCCAAATTTAGGTTACGCCGCCGCCCGCTGCAGCTTCCGCATCACCTCCGAATCGACGATGGGGGCGAACAGCAGGTCTCCCTGACGATCATCCACAATCTCCAGGCGGAGTTGTTTGCCCAATTCTTTAGCCAGGTTCCCAAGCTGTTGTGCGTAGGGTAGGGTATTGCCCATGGCAGCGTAATGATCAATGATGCCGATCCGGATCAGATCGTAAGGATCAACACGGTTGATCAATTCGCGGAGGTCAGCCTTAGCGGCAGTTTTTAGCCCCCGTATTTTTAGCTGTTCGCGCAGATCGGCCATGGTACATCCAACGATTTGCTCCCGGCGATAGTGGTTCCAGTATTCTGCAGTATCGCGTTTGCGACTATAATAGGCAAGGTGCCGGCTTTCGGCGGCTTTCTGGCAGGTGATACGGGCCATTGCCTTTACCTGTTCAAGCAATTCCAGGGTCTCGGTTGTGGAAAGCTGTACGTGCTCAGGATACACATCCTCTTCCTTGCTCAGTTTGGTGGCAATTGCTTGCTTCACTTTAGACTTGGAGGCTAACGCAATAACCTTCCCAAGTTCCAACGAGAGGTAATACTCCTGCATTAGCGCACCCTTCGATTGAGGGGAACGGGCATAGTCCTTCATCCCCGCCGGCTTTCGGATCCCATCAGAGAATTGATAGATGTCCTTTAGCCAATGACGGACATTGGCTTGGTAATGGTGGTCAGAAATACCCAGGGCACGATGCAGCTCGGTGGCCTTAATGACGCGGGTACCTTTTTGGGAGGTTCGAATTGTTAGTTTCATGTTGGAAACTTGCTGTTGTTGCTACAAACTTATGGTAAAGTGGTGTATTTTGCAAATTTAAAACAAATAATTTTTCACTTTTGTGTGATTATTTTTTAATTATCAATGGATTATGAGGGTTTGTCACCAAATTGGTGTTTATGTGTTGTTGGTTTTAGATGTTTTGTTGGAATATGGAATGGACTCATTTTTTGAATCGCATATTACAACGGATTACACAGACTAACGCAGATGGTCGGCTGTGGCATCTGTGTTAACCTGTGATATCTGCCTTAATCAGCGATTCGAAAATACGAATGGGAGGATTTCACAACCTGAGGCTACGAGCGGAAGCGAGCACCGGCTCAGCTCGCAAAAGCTTTGAGACCCAGCACCGATTTTAGTCCGATAACCCGATAACCCGACAACCCGACAACTTGATAACCCGACAATCCGACAACTTGACAAACAGACCCTATCTTGCCCCTCACCCGGGGTATCGGGGAAACGTATTCTAACTATGAAATTCAGCAAAACGGGCCACATTCTTGCCTCCGCCGGTGCCGCCATCGGGGTCGCTAACCTGGTCATCTTTCCCTACCGGGTTCATTTTTTCGGAGGAGGGGCCTACGTGCTGGCTTTCGTTGGCTTTACCCTAATGATGGGCATCCCGTTAATGATCCTGGAAAATGCGCTCGGTAAGCGCAGTGGAACGGATGCCATCAATGCCTTCCGGGGAGCGGGAGACGGGAAGGGCTGGGCCTGGATCGGAGGCTTAGGTATCCTGACCTCCATCATGGTCGCCTCTTTTTATTTAGTACTTGCCGGCTGGACGCTGGATTACGTCTGGCACTATCTCTCGGATTACCAGACATTGGCGGAAACACCAGCCGGGCCGGCCTTCGGTGCTGCCATCAGTACGACCAAACGAGCCTTACTGTTTACTGGTCTGTTTACGGCCCTGGCCGCCTTCATCTCTTCCAGCAAACTTCACACTGGCGTCGAACGCCTGAGCAAATTTGCGATGCCCTTACTGGGGGTACTCATCGTTTTTCTGATCATCTCCTTGCCCATACTGCAGCCCGAGGCGGTAGACTACGCCAATCTCTTCCGTTTCGACTGGGCCGTATTGTTTACCCCCACCGAAACCGGAGAACTGGGAATTCTGCATGCTTTGGGGCAGGCATTCTTCAGCCTGGGACTGGGGGCCGCTTCTATGCTGACCTTTGCCACCCACCTCGATCGGAAGGAAAATGTATTGCAGAATGCGCCGATGATCGTCCATCTCGACACCGTGATAGCCTTATTGGGCGCCTTATTAGTCGTACCGCTACTTGGCAACATCGAAGGAGACATATATAATGGTCCGCCGCTGGTGTTCATCAACCTGGTGGAAATCTTTAAATCCTACGGCGGAGCGGGACAGCTGGTGGGCTTGTCCTTCTTCATTTTATTGGGCATTGCGATCATGACCTCTGCGGTATCCCTGATCGAGCCCGCGCTGCGGGCGGTGGTAACCCAACTAGGCTGGGGCCGGCGTACTGCCGGTCTGGCACTCGGTGCACTGGTTTTCGTGCTGGCCATACCAGTGGTTATTTCCTGCTCACCTACTGGCCCAACCTGGCTGACGGACTTTGCGGGAATGGGCGGCGACGATCCCAGTATGGGCTACTTCAACTTCCTACTAGAGTGGTTCGGTAGCATCATGTTGCTGATCGGCACGCTGCTGCTGTGCATCTATTTATTGCGGCGGTGGAAACTCGACGGCCTCTTTGCAGAGCTGGAAATCGGCGGGCACCAGGTGTCTCCCCTGTGGCGGAAATGGCTGACGATTGCTTACCGCTACGTGATTCCGATCGGGATCGGTTTGTTGCTGGTGGCAAAGATGATCGTGTTGTAGCTTTTTTTGGCGCGCACGCAGGTACAGGAGAAGTTGAAAAGCAAGGTGGGCACGGCTCCTCATTGCTCTTTAAAACCGTTCTTTGCACCTGCGGCCCCGCCTTATTAGTACTATAGTTCAGTAGTCGGCCAGTCTGACACACTATGAACTATGAACTACTGAACTATTAAACTATTAAACTAAGCCCTATCGCTCCTAATACTCGTCACCTACTCGAGGTCAACCTGGCCATGATTTTTATCGGTACCTCCGGAATCTTCGGCCGCTATGTGCCGCTTGATGCCATACCCGCCGTTTGGTGGAGAGCTACAATTGCCATGCTGCTATTGGGTGCCTTTGGCTGGTGGAAAGGCTATAGCTTTCGGATCGAAGACCCGAAGCGGCGGAGAGTAGTTATCCTGTCCGGGGTCCTGATGATGGGGCACTGGGTAACCTATTTCTACGCGTTGAAACTATCGAGTGTAGCCGTTGGGATGTTGGCCATCTTCACCTATCCGGCCATGACGACCCTACTGGAACCGCTGCTACTGAAAAAACCGTTTGAACCCCGGCACCTGATGTTGGGCATCCTGGTGGTTATCGGTGTTTTCTTCCTCGCACCCAGTTTCAGCCTGGCGGACGGCGCTACGATCGGACTGCTTCTCGGGTTACTCTCAGCCTTGTTGTACTCCTTGCGGAACATCCTGATGAAAACCCAGATCGATGCCTTGCAAGGCTCGGTTTTGATGACCTACCAGGCGGGCATCACGATGCTGTTGCTGCTCCCTACCTTGTTCTATTTCGATGCAACACCCACGGCGGAAGCGTGGCCTTACCTGATCGGACTAGGCCTACTGACTACCGCCATCGGGCATACGCTCCTACTGGCTTGCTTTCGGCATTTTTCAGTGAGCACGACGAGCTTGCTCACCTGCGTGCAACCGGTTTACGGGATTCTGTTGGGCGTGGTCTTTTTCGGGGAGATTCCGGGATGGTCGGCGGTGTTAGGTGGGGCGTTGATCCTCTCCGCAGTCGTTGTCGAGGCGCGGGCTACAATGGGGAAAGCGGCGGTGACTTAGGGACGCCGTATAAATAACTTACGGCTTTTGACCGCCTTATTTTGCCCTCACCGCACTTAAAAATTCTTTCCGTAGTATGGCTATGCAAAGAATTTTTAAGCGCAGTGAGAACAAAAGCGTCAGGTCAAAAACCAGTAAGTTATTTATACGGCATCCCTTAGCTTCTTTGCTCCAGATCGGCTTCCGCCTACCGGGAATGCTGCAAAAGGATAAGGGGAAAAGACACCGCGAATTAGGCAATGAAACTTAGATTACACTGTACTAGTACAGTGTAAACTAAGTTTGTTGATAAAGTCGCTGGTGGATTTTGCCGACTAACAAGGCGGAAAAACCGGAGCCTAGCCGTAGCTAAGTGAGGATTTTTCCAACGCAGTTAGGCGGTAAAAGACACCGCGAATTAGGCAATGAAACTTAGTTTACACTGTACTAGTGGGCTAGCCCTTTAGGGAAACTCATGAGTTTGTTCCTTCGAGAACTATACTACTGTCGGTCACTCGAGGTGAAAACGTTTTCGCGCCAGCGAACACGGCCCTCCCACCGACTGCCTGTACAGGCGATCCCTTGCGGTCGCCCCTACTGGCAAACGTTCTCACCTCGTGTCTCCGACGGGAGTATACCTACCCAAATTCATCGTAAATCAGGGTAAATATCTTGATGAACTCGTCATCTGTACCATCTATAGCTCTTCGAATCCAGAAATAGGGAGCAACGTAGGCGTCGAAAATATCTAATTCCGGGTTTTCGTTGGAAAAGTTACTGCCAAGTTGATTGTAAGTCTCGTTCGTTATTTGACCAGACCCATTTAAAGACTGTAGATAGACATTCATCATCTCATCTTTCAACTCCGGGTTTTCTTCCAGGTAGACATACGCTTCTCCATATGTTTCCAGCATATCGTTAAAGTGCTCATCATACACAAGTTCAGCCATTTCACTGTAGAGGTCGTTGTCCACAATGCGTTCGACCGCTCGGTGAATGCTGTTCAGGAAAACCGGATTGTAATGGCCAAAATCATTCTGTGAACCCCAATTCATATCTCCACGATGCGGGCCGGAAAGGAAAACCTTTTCGCCAAAGGCTCTTTCTATTAAGCCCAAAGAAGCATAGGGCTTGGCCATGGCATAGTTGGCCCTTAGGCCTGTTTTTAAGTAGGTTTGATCCGCCTCCGGGTTATACTCATAAGTGCTCTTCAATAGTGGGTAAAGGAAGGTGACTTCCATGATTTTGAAAACGGGATTGTTCGCACTACTCGTAGTGTAATGGCTGGTAAAAGCCAGGGTGCTCAGCAGGAAACCTGCGGTAAGACAACTAAATAATAACTTTTTCATTTTGTCGGTTTGTATATGATTAATTATTGGAAACGTTGACGGTAGTCGATGCGGTGATTTGCTTATGCAATTGACTTAAGCGACGCGCTAACTCGTCTATTTGTGCAATTTTGGCTGTGAGGGCTTTGTTTTCGGCCTTCAAAACTTCTATTTGGGTCTGTTGTTCTTTGACGGCTTCGACCAGAAGCGCTGCTACAGGGGCATACTGCATGGTGTATTGATCATTTTTATGATCAATCACTTCCGGAAGAATCGTTTCTACCTCTTGGGCGATAAACCCTAGGCGGGTCCCTTCTTCCCGCTGGTCGATCCATTCGAAATGAACCCCTCTAAGACGAAGCACCTTATCTAAGGCATCTGAAACAACGTTGATATTGGTCTTCAAACGCCGGTCGCTATCATTATTGAATGGGGAGCTGGCTCCGATGGAACCGTTAACAAATAAGGTTCGATTGTTAGTGTTGAGGCTGGCATTGCCATTGATGACAACTTGATCTTGCTCAAAATCCCCGAAAATCAAGGGGCTTTCAGAGCTGGAATTCTCAAGGTAAAGTTTGTTGTTCCCTCGCTCAGAAACGCCTGCCTGGAAACCAATAGAAATATTACCGGTTGCCGTTTCTGAATAGGAGCCGGCCTCGTGCCCGAGGAAAATATTTCTATTCCCTGTTGTGATGCCTAATCCTGTCGCCCTGCCTACAAATACATTTTCCTGTCCGGAGATGTTATCCCGACCGGCATGACTACCAATAAAGGTATTAAAATCACCTGTTGTATTGGCTGATCCAGCGTAATTACCCAGGAACGTATTTGAGCCCCCTAATGTATTCTCATACCCGGCGATATTTCCTAGAAACACATTCGCCCCCCCTTCGGTATTATGAAGACCTGCATTGGCACCAACGAAAGTATTTGCGTCCCCGACCGTAGTATAGACCCCTGCATTATAGCCACTGAAATGGTTATAAGTACCCGTCGTAATTGAGCTGCCAGATTGGTCTCCAAAAAAGGTGTTTTGTCCGGCAAGTGTATAGGTGTTCCCAATCGGCACCAGGCCTAAAAATAGCAGGTGGAAAAAGAGGACCTGGACGATTGTTTTGTACGGCATCCGTAAATCAACGCGTTGGGCCGAGGTACTACTTCTTGGTTTTAACATGATTTCTTTTTTTGATGAAAGGTTAGAAAATACAAAAGAGCGTGTTGCCGCACCTACTTGTTCTGTCAGGCTCAAAGGTCGGCCCTGGAACTAGCGGGTTACTAGGGTCTAGGCCCCTAATACGACTAGGGTTTAGGCCCTAGTTCACTGTACTATACTACTGTTGGTCACTTGAGGTGAAAACGTTTTCGCGCCAGTGAACAGGGCCCTCCTACCGACTGCCAGTAGGGAGATCCCTTGCGGTCGGCCGTACTGGAAAACGTTTTTACCTCGTGTTTCCGACATGAGTGTAGTACATGAAAGTGTAGCAAAAAGTGACTACTTTTACGAACCAAGTATCAATTACAACATTTAGGTCCATATATCATGCGAACAATTCTATG
>JBLHRW010000015.1:0-26777 GCA_047626445.1 Neolewinella sp. | reverse complement strand
AATAATAGGGTTAAGACCAGGAGAACGGACGCTCGGAGGTTACGTTAGACAAAATTGCTTCACAATTCCGTCCATCGCAACGCGCCGAGGTCCTCAGCCCGGCCTTTTAGACCTTGAATCGCGTTGTTAGTAGAAGCCTCAACAGTGGCCTAAGGCAATCTAAATAGATTTATTGGTTTTTAAGCAAAGGGGGGGCAAGAGTTTGCGTTGTTCTACTACATCCAGACAACATTTCTGTCCGTTTGCGGGCGTCGGCCTATTTCCCGGTACGCTTACCCTTCCACCTCCGGAAAAACCAAACGCCCAGGATACCAAGAACTAGCAGCGGCCAAATAGCCAGGGCGCCGAGCAGCAGGTCCTGCACCAGCTCCCAACCGTAGGCAAGGCTGGTCACTAACTTACTGCCGAAACTGCGGGTGTAGGTCTCTCCGGTATCCCGGTATTCTACGGTTTCATAGAGCTCGAGTTGGAGGGTCGAGAGGGATACCTGATCGCGGAGGTAGCGGAGCTGGCCTTCTTTGGATTCGATTTCTTCGGTGATGACCCGGATCTTGTCTTCAGCGTTAAGAATGTCCTCAACTTTTTGCGCCCGGTTGCGGAGGATGTCGATGTACCGATCCCGAACGTCTCGTTTAGTTTGGAGCCTGGTTTCCAGGTCCAACCACTGTGCGGTCACGTCTCGGCTGTCGAGATTTTGATAATCGATTTGCGATGAGATTTGGGGAAGCAAAGCCAGCGCGCCCTCAAGTTCACCTGCCGGGAGGCGAATCGTAAGTTGAGCGGTGTGCTCATAAGTAGAGTTGCTGCGGTGCTGGCTGGAAAGGTAACCACCGTTTTGGGTAATCATGCGGGTAACCCTGGCAAGTGCGGTATCCAGGTTTTCTACCTGGGCCCGGGCTGCGGCGGTGTAGATGATCTTTTGCTGACGGACATTTGGTTCCCGAGTTTGGTCTTGGGGGGGAGGTGTTGCAGCCGGTGCGGTTTGTGGAATGTCCATATCCATTTCGTCTTCCATGGAGTATTCGGCCATCTCTTCCGCAGAGGATCTTTCCACGCTCATCGCGCTTCCTGAAAGAGATTCGTATTTGGCCATGCTCTCATTGCCACAGGCGAAGAGTAAAACGGCGAGGAGGGTACTGAGTACGGTGCGCATTAACATAATATGGGATGTTTTTCAGTGTAGATGCCGACCTGCGGCTTAGTGCATACCGGGAGGAGGGGATTCACAACTCATTGACAATTGAAGGTACGTTACTTCTTCGGAGGAGGTAGTGTTTGGGCTGATGCATAGGTCAAGATCTGGCCCCTCGACAGGCTCAGGGACCGGAATCCTTATGACGGCTCAAACCAACGATTGTAAGGTGGCTGAGCCTGTTGAAGCCAATACTCGGGGCCCAGGCGTTAGCCTTGAGAGTAGCCCTGCTTCCTGGATACCCCTAAGAAGACCCCCGCACAATCAACCGGGGCATCAGTACCAGCCGCTGCTCCATCTCTTCCACGGATGTTTCGTTGGTGACCACTGCAATCATTCGCTCGGCGGTGCGGCGGCCCATTTTTAGCGTTTGCTGGTCAACGGTGGAGAGGGTAGGGGTAATGATCTCGGTAAAAGACTCATTGGCAAAGCCGATAATGGCCAGGTCTTCAGGAACCCGGATGCCGTGCTTTTCGGAAGCTTTTATGCCGGCTGCTGCGCTGTAGTCGCTGCTGCTGAACACCGCGTCGGGTAGTGCTGAGAGCTCCCATAGTTTAAGAAAGGCCTCCTCTCCGTTGTCGAAGTGAGAAGCAATATCGATCACATAGCGGGGGTCGACGGAGAGACCGCCGGTTTCTATTGCCCGGATGTACCCGAGGTAACGGTCTCGGTAGATGGGGACGTGTTGTGGTCCGCGCAAATGGGCAATACGCTGATAGCCGGCTTTGATCAGGTGGGTGGTTGCTTCGAAACCTCCTTGTTCATCGTCAATAACCACCACCGGTGCTGCTACGCCCTCCGGCACCGTATCAAAGAATTGAATGGGGAACCCCGACGCAATTACTTCGCGATAGAAGTCTACGTTGGTTTCCTGATTTTTATCCTTGGCCGTGGAGACCATTATACCGTCAACCTGCAACCTGCGTAAGGTGTCTACCATGGCGCGTTCACGTTTGGCCGAATCATAGCTTTGGCAGACGACAATGTGAAAGCCGGCTTTGTCGGCCTTTTCTTCGATCCCCCGGATCACCTTACCGAAGAACGCCCGGTCCAGGGCAGGAACGATGACGCCTAAAATATCGGAACGACCACGCCGCAAGGCCGCGGCGATGCGGTTGGGTTGGTAATTGAGTTCGGCTGCTTTTGCCTGTACGAGGGCCCTGGTTTTCTGGCTCACTACAGGGTTGTCGGCCAACGCACGGCTTACGGTACTGGCATTGAGGCCAAGCTCGTAAGCAATGTCATGAATCGTTATGTTGCCGGACTTTTTGGCCATTATCGGAGATAGAGATGGGGGGCTGAACAAAAGATGGTAAGGTAGTGAAAGTTGCGGATTGAGGCAGAGGAGAAAGCATCGCTGATCCGACACGTTAGCGTTATTGTCCTGGTCATCCCTGGTGGATTCAGGGTTTGCCTGGACGATTTTTGAAGTGCTGGGCGCGGCCGCAGGTGCAAGGGGAAGGTAGAAAGGAGCCGGTTCGTGCGCCTCGACTCCGCCTCTTTTCGCAGCGCGGCTTCGATAAGCTCTGCCACCTACTATTCTATTCCTCGACAACGATTTTATCATTTCCCTGCGGCCTGCTTCCGATGATGCAAATATTGACTGTGAGGGGAAGTGACCGACGTCCCAATCCAACATGAATTATTGTTTTAACAAGCGCTAACCGCTTTTTGCCGACAAATAAGCCGGTCTTTTCCCTACTGAAAACCCCTGGAGTCAGGCAAACTTGTTTACATTTGCGGCCTTAACACTAGGGAGGTTTCTTTTGTCGGCTGACTTACCCGAACCGGCATCCTTATAGAAACTTTAACTTTTGTGTCACACTTTTGTAGTCCGATGAACCTTCTTCGGCTATTGTACTACTTTGCACAACTCACCAGGTATGAAAAGAACGCTACTCCTCTTTTTACTAGTATTTACCGCATTTACCGCATTCGCTCAAACTGCCCTAACGGGTAAGGTGACGGATGTGGATGCTGACGGTGAACCTCTTCCCTTTGCCACCGTCCAGCTATATAAGGACGGTGCCTTCTACCAGGGAGCCAACACCGACCTCGACGGTAATTACTTCTTCTCTAACATCGACCCCGGTACTTACGATATCCAGGTAGATTACACCGGTTACCCACCGACGAGATTGGAAGGTATCCCCGTTAACGCCGGTAAGACTAATAAGGCAAACGTGGAAGTTTCCAATGAAGGTGTTACCCTGACTGAAATTGTGGTGACGGGCTTCAAAGTCCCCCTCATCGAGCAGGATAACACCACTTCGGGCCTAACGGTCACTTCCGAACAGATCAAGAACCTTCCAACCCGTAACATCAACCAGATCGCCTCGATCACGGCTGGTGCGGCTTCTGCCGACGAGGGTGGTGAGATCAACATACGTGGTTCCCGCGCAAATGCTACCGACTACTACGTTGATGGTGTGCGGGTTGCTGCTAACAGTGTCCCGGATGCGGATATTGAGCAACTTCAGGTAATCACCGGTGGTATCGAAGCTCGTTACGGTGACGTGACCGGTGGTATCATTTCCATTACGACCAAAGGACCCAGCAATAAGTTCCGCATGAGCGCGGAGGCGGAAACCAGCGAAGGCCTGGACAATTACGGCAACAGCCTCGTTGGCCTTTCCGTAACTGGTCCGATTCTCCGGAATTCCAAAGGAAGCTCTATTCTTGGCTACCGCTTATCCGGACGTTATACTTACAGCGAAGACGACAACCCTTCACCGATTGCGATCATTCAGGCTCGGGAAGACGTCCTGGCCGACTTGCAAGCTAACCCGCTGCGTCAGGTTGGTGACCGCGCCGTTGTCGCGGCTGACTTCTTGACCAATGATGACGTCAACGTACTGCAAACACGTCCCTTTGAAGAAAGTGACCGGATTAACCTCAATGGTAAGATTGATGCTCGCCTGAGCGACGCCATCGACATTTCCGTGTCCGGGTTTTACGGTAGCTCCAATAACCAGTTCACGCCTAATGAAAACGGTATTCCCGGTAACGGTAGCCCCGGCAGCTGGCAATTGCTGAACGCCGCGCGTAATCCTACCCAGGAGAACCAGAACTACCGGGGTAACTTCCGGTTCCGTCACCGTTTGGGTGGCTCCGGCGTCGCTGATGGCGGTACTGGTAACAGCAGTATTATTCAGAACGCCAGCTACAGCCTGCAGTTTACGGTGGAAAACACCAGCAACAGCGTTTCTGACCCGATTCATGGAGACAACTTCTTTGACTACGGCCACGTAGGGACTTTTGACGTGGATTATATTCCGGTATTCGGACGGGTTGGAGACGCCAACCGTCCTTTCTTCCCGACGGACTCCTTGTTCCAGATCGATTACCGGGAAGTTTTGCGGGGCTACGACCCTTCTACTTCGCGTAACCCCATTCTATCCAACTACAATAATATCTTTGGTGTCGGTAGTGATCAGATCCTGACCCTGGGCAGCTACGGTCTTTCCGGTCAGCCGAATGAGTCTACTTACGTAGATCCTTTCCGTGGCAGTGACGACCCGGCTAACCTCGACCTTTTCTTCGCGGGTAATGGTCGGACGACCAGCCAGTTCACCGGCACCTGGTTCGATGCTAACGTTGGTGCGGTGTACAATACGTACAACAAAAGCGACAACGACCGTTACACTTTCCAGGCCAACGCCTCTTTCGAGATCGTACCTGGAAGTTCCGACAAGAGCCGCCACAGTATTCAATTTGGGGTGATGTACGAACAGCGTACTAACCGTGGCTACGGCCTGGCCCCACGCGGTTTATGGACGGTAGCCCGACAGCTGGCCAACCAACGACTCAACTCCGTAGCCGGTACCAACCAAGTACTTGACTCTATGATGGTCGTCCAAGACTTTTTCGAAGGTAATGTTGCCGTATTGGCCCCAACCGTTGATTCTGGTGATGGACAGTTTTACCGGTCCATCCGCGAACGGCTCAGTAGCCCTGGAAATGAAATCGGACTAAACCAGCACGTCAACATCGACGGCCTGAACCCCGACCAGCTTAGTCTGGACCTCTTCAGTGCTGACGAACTGGCCTTTAATGGGCTGGTTAATTACTTCGGTTATGATTACCTGGGTAATAATTTCGACGGTACGTTCGATGACTTCTTTACAGTTGGTGCTGATGGCCAACGGTCGTTCGATGTAGCACCAAACCGCCCAATCTATGCTTCTGTCTACTTGCAGGATAAGTTTACGATCAACGACATGATCTTCCGCCTGGGCGTTCGTGTTGACCGCTACGATGCAAACACCCGTGTACTGAAGGACCCTTACAGCCTTTACGAAATCATTGGTGCAAGTGACTTTCACGAAAACTTTGGTGGCGAGAAGCCTGGTTCAATTGGCGATGATTTCGCGGTCTACACCAGCGGTGTAGGAGAAAATGATGTACAGGGTTACCGCGACGGTGACTTTTGGTACTTCCCCGACGGTACCCCGGCCAACCAGTTTACTGAAATCCCCGGTATTCGTGATGGTCTGGTATTCCCTAAGTACGCAAATCCTGCCATCGATTCGGAGCCTGACTTCATCAAGAGCGATGACTTCCAGGTAGAGGATTCTTTCAAGGATTACGAGGTGCAATTTAATGTAATGCCTCGTTTAGCCTTCTCGTTCCCCATCTCCGAAGACGCTAACTTCTTTGCACACTACGATGTGCTGGTACAGCGTCCACCTTCCGGTAGCTTTGCTACGGCACTCGACTATTACTACTTCCGGGACCGTGTAGGTAACAGCACCTTTAACAACCCCGCACTGCGCCCGGAGCGTACAGTTGATTACGAAGTAGGTTTCAAGACCCGCCTCTCCAACACCTCGGCCCTTACCATCACGGCCTACTATAAGGAAATGCGGGACATGATCCAGCTGCGTACTTACGCGCCAGTGCCGGTAAACGGCAGTAGCTATACTACTTTCGATAACCAGGATTTTGGTACAGTTAAGGGCTTCAGCTTTACATATGACCTGCGTCGGACGGCAAACTTCACCGTTAATGCCAACTACACCCTTCAGTTTGCTGACGGTACGGGCTCCAGCACTACCTCACAGCGTGGTCTGACCAGCCGTGGTAACCTGCGGACGCTCTTCCCACTTAGCTTTGACGAGCGTCACCGGATCAACCTTGTACTTGACTACCGAATTGGCCGTAACAGCAATGCGCCGGACATCTTCAAGAACCTTGGTGCTAACCTGCAGGCTTCCGCCGTTTCCGGCCGGCCTTACACGCAGACCTTCCAGCCAACGCAGTTTGGTGGAGAAGGTAACGAGAGTGCCTTCAACGCCGCCCGTAAGCCTTTCAACTTTACCCTGAACGGCCAGATCAATAAGGATATCAAAATCGGAGAGAACTCCAGCGTGAACATTTACTTCCGGGTATCCAACATACTGGATCGTCGGAACGTCCTTGACGTTTTCTCCGCTACTGGTTCTGCCGAAGATCCTGGTTACCTTCAGTCCGCTTTCGGCCGTGACGAGGTCGAGCAGATATCTTCTGGCCGTCGTCCATTGGAAAGCTTCCTGGCCTCTTACCAATGGAAGGTGCTGAACCCCAATAACTTCACCCTGCCACGCAGGATGTTCGTTGGTGCACAATTCAGCCTCTAAACCTTATCCCGCCAATTTTTAAAACTTCAGTTATGCGAGTTAAACAACTCCTGTTCTTAATATTACTGCTGGTGGGGTTTGCTACCCCGTCCATGCTCCAGGCCACCGTTGGCCCGGAGGCCAGAAACCGTCCGGCCACTCCCGGGCAGCAACAACAGATAGATTTTCGTGAAGCGTGCGACAACGCCGTTGCCCAGATTGATATGGAAATCAATAACGTACGTGCCCGCCTGACTACCGGTGGTGACGTATGGTGGGATGGTGGTGATGGCCGCTACATTGTACCAAAGGCCCCTCCCGGGGTGCCGGAAGTAAGTTCCATCTTCGCCGGTGCCGTTTGGCTCGGCGGTAGAGACCCCGGTGGTGGCTTGAAAGTCGCTGCACAGCAGTACGGTCGTGGAAGTGGTAACTTTGATTACTACCCCGGCCCGCTTACCGAAGAAGGTACTACCTCTAAAGATACTTGTGCCCGCTGGGATCGCTTCTTTTCCGTACAGGGGGAAAGCATCCGTGAGGCACGAGCCCTCTTCGAGAACCTTGACCCCGGTGCGACCATCGATCCGGGAGACTTGCCTGCCGATGTTCTCGGTTGGCCGGCTACCGGTAACGATTACTTCTTCGAGATCAACGGCTTTGAACTGCCCAATGCCCAGCAGGGCCTCGCCGGTTTCTGGGACGAAAACCTGGATGGCATTTATGATCCGACCGAAGGAGACTACCCGATCATTGAGATTCGCGGTTGTGGGGAGACTCCCCAGTTCCCAGAGGAAATGGTCTTCTGGATCTACAATGATGCCGGTAATACGCACCGGGAATCTGGTATTCCCGCACAGATTCAGATGGAAATTCAGGTGCAGGCCTT
This sequence comes from Neolewinella sp., assembly GCA_047626445.1. GTDB lineage: Bacteria > Bacteroidota > Bacteroidia > Chitinophagales > Saprospiraceae > Neolewinella. Next base: position 19,105 of record JBLHRW010000015.1, on the reverse strand, counting down.
CGCCTACACTACTTCCGACGATATCAACAGCATGACTTTCCAGCGCTACAAGCTGATCAACCGTGCAACGGAGGATATTCAGGAGACCTACTTCGCCATGTGGGTGGACGCCGACCTCGGTTGTTTTTCCGATGATTACGTTGGCTGTGATACGACTCGTTCCTTGGCTTACGTATATAACCAGGACGAACTTGATGGTGCTACCGGTTGTACTTGTACGGGCGGTGTGAACACCTACTGTGACGAAGTTCCAATTCTGGGAGTAGATTACTTCCGTGGTCCCCTTAAGCCGATCTTCGACGAGATGGGCAACCAGATTGGCGAGGAAGAACTCGGTATGAGTTCCTTCATTACCATCTATAACGCAGGAGTGGGGGAACCGGCTCCAGGTACTACCGATCCCAATTCTGCTACGGAATACTACAACTACCTCCAGGGTATCTGGCTCGATGGTTCCGAAGTAGTTAATTGTGGCGATGGCTATGACGAAGTTGGCTGTGATCCTACCCGCTTTACCTTCTTCGATCCACCTAACGATCCTGCTGGCTGGTCAATGGTATCCGCAGATATCGGTACCAGTGACCCTCGTACCCTGCAGGCTTCCGGTCCATTTACACTACGTCCTGGTTCGGTGAACGAACTGATCGTAGGTGTCGTCTGGGTTCCGGACCAAACGTACCCCAACCCATCCATCCAGCGCCTGCAACAGGCGGATGACCTGGCGCAGAGTTTGTTCAACAGCTGTTTTGACATCTGTGACGGACCGGACGCACCGAACGTCGATGTAATTGAGCTCGATCGTGAAGTCATTTTGCTGCTCAGCAACGCTCGTGCCAGCAATAACTTCGGGGAAGCCTATGTTGAAAACGGCCTTGGTATCCCAACCGGACTGGACAGCCTTTACCGGTTTGAAGGTTACCGTATTTACCAATTTGCTGGTCCTGGTATTTCTCTCGCGGAGGCAGATAACCCGGAACGCGTCCGGGAAATCGCTCAGTTTGATTTTGATAACGGCATCACCGAGGTATTCAACTGGAGGCCCGTTCCTGAGGATGACAACCCCCTCACTACGCCGTTCCTGGCACCCGAGTTGGTGGCCAAAGGTTCCGATAACGGCATCCGTCACAGTCTGCGAATCACCCAGGATGCCTTCGCCAGTGGTGGAGATACCCGTTTGATCAACCATCGCCGGTACTACTTCAGTGTAGTAGCCTATGGTTACAATAACTACAAGGAATACGATCCGTTTGATACGGACAACCCCGGTCAGCCACAACAGTATAAGGCCTCTAGCCGGAATATTGGTGATGCCCTTACCGGCGACCCTTACTACCAGGTAATTCCCCGGCCAATCCTTGACCGCCAATTGATGGCTGCTTACGGTGACGGTGCTTCCATTACCCGCATTGCCGGAGAAGGAAACAACGGTACTTTCCTCGACATCACCGACGAAAGTCGTGAAGCCATAGAAGCGGATTTCATCGCCGGTGAAAGCGTTTCTGCTGAGGTTACTTACCAGACAGGGGCCGCGCCTATCGACGTCTTCGTCGCCAACCCCCTCGACGTTGTTAACGGTGACTATGAAATTACCTTCTTCGATGAAGACATGACCAACGAGCGCCTCGACGATGACGTGAAGTGGATGCTTCGCTGTTTGAGTGCTGATTGTAACGCCCCCACTATTCTCAGTGAGCGTTCTATCGATATTCGGAACGAACAGATCATTGCTGAATTCGGCTTCGCCGTCAGCCTTGGCGACGTAGTAGAGCCCGGAGTTGAAACCCTGGAAGGACAGAATAACGGAGCCATTGGTGCAACTATTACCTACGCTGATGAAGCTAAGGATCCATGGTTGACTTTCCTGCCCGATAACTTCAGCCCCGGGGTTCCCGGCTTGTCTACACAGGTCTTGTCTCAACTGTTCGATTATGTGAACACAGAGTTCATGGCCGAATACGAGGATAAGGACCCGGAACAAGTCTACAGTGATTTCTTCCCGGGCATTTACCCGTACCAGTTGATGGACCATGAAGAACGCGCTAGCGGAATTCCATTCCTCTCTCCGGTATGGGTCAACCGTAGTAATAATAGTGCCGTCATTCGGATGAGCATGGCCAACCTGAACAACGTAGACATCGTCTTCACCTCCAACAAAGACCTGTGGTCTCGTTGCCCGGTAGTGGAGACCGCTAATACGTTCTACAATGATGTTCTCCTCGATGGCGAGCCTGCTCGCCCTTCCGATCATCCGCTGATGTTCGATACGCGTGACGCACCGAGTGTTACAAAGAATGCCGGTGCTGATGGCTTGCCTGAAGTGGACGCTGATATCGATCCGGATCTCGCCCGTGGTATGGGCTGGTTCCCTGGCTATGCTGTTAATGTAGAGACTGGTGAACGCCTGGAAGTATTCTGGGGGGAAAACAGTTTGTATGACGGCCGTAAGTTGCCCCTCAGCCCAGGTAGTCGAGATACCTTTGTTACGCAATCAAACGGTAATGATATGATCTGGAACCCGTCGGACGTAATCATCGATCCCGTTCCCGGCCAGTTCAATTTCTACAACTTCGTTGCTGGTGCTCAGCACTTCTTCTACGTGACCAACCGTCCTTACGATGCAGGTGAATACCTGGAAGGCCGCTTTGAACCCCGCTCGACCGTAAGCCGCAAGGTGAACGGTATTCGGGAGATTCTTTGGGCTGGCTTCCCGGTTCTGTCTCCAGGGTCTGAGTTGCTTTCTTACGAAGATGGCCTGATCCCGAACGACGCTACGATCAAGCTTCGGGTACAGAACCCATACGGCTTCAAGGAAGGTACCGCTGATGCTAATGGCTACCCGACCTACCGGTTTACGCTGGACGGAAAGTCTGCCGGAACCAGCCTCGATCAGGCAGGTCTTGACCGCGCCCTGGAAATGATCAACGTAGTGCCGAACCCTTACTATGGTTTCAGCTCTTACGAAGACAGTGAATTCGAGACCAACGTTAAGATCACCAACTTGCCGGCTAAGGCAACGGTGACGATTTACTCGCTCGATGGCAAGTTCATCCGCAAGTACGACCGTGACGAAGCGCCAACGATGCTGCGTGGTGATGGTCGTCCGGTAGGTGAACGTCAGGTATCTCCAGCCCTGGAATGGGACCTGAAGAACTTCCGTGGTATCCAGATATCCGGTGGTATTTACCTGATCCACGTGAACGCACCTGGCCTGGGTGAACGGACCCTGAAGTGGTTTGGCGTACAGCGTCAGTTCGACCCCTCTGGCTTATAGACCCAGTCATTTAGCCGCTCGTTCTTGCGCACAGCACGAACGAGCGGCTCTTTTGGCGCGGCCGCAGGTGCAGGGAGATGTTTAAGGGCAAAGAGCGACACTACGTTCTTTGCGCTTTAGTAAACCATTTTTTGCACCAGCGTTCTCGCCCAATAAAACAAATCTCACTGACGGTCTGCCGTTGGTGTTAACCCAAAACTCCCCATTGCGGGAGATCAACCTCACAGTAGCATGAAGAAAATCTACCTACTCGTATTATGTTTCGGCCTGGCGGCTTCTACCGCTTTTGCCGGAAACCCGGACCGCCAGGGCGAAGCCGGTGCGGCCCAATTACTGATGAATCCATGGGCGGCTTCCGCCGGACTTCACTCCTTGAACACCTCCAGTGTTTTCGGCGTGGAAGCCATGCGGATCAATCCTGCCGGCGTTTCCCGTTTCAACGGAACGGAGGTGAAGATTGGTTACGCCAACTACCTCCAGGGAACGGGTGTTACCATGCAATCCTTTGGTGTTGCTAGCGCTAAAGGGAACGGTGGTGCCATCGGTTTCAGCATTATGAGCCTTGATTTTGGTGAGATTCCCGTTACTACTACGGCACAGCCCGAAGGTACCGGTGCGATGCTGAATGTCAGTTTCCTGAATATTGGCCTGACTTACTCTCACACCTTCGAAGAAGCTGTATCCGTAGGGGTAACCCTCCGTGGTGTTAGCGAAGGTACTTCGGATGTCAGTGCTTTCGGCTTAGCCCTCGACGCAGGCGTTCAATACGTTGCTGGCGAAAACGATGCCTTCAAATTTGGCATCAGTCTTCGCAACATCGGTTCCCGGATGACTTATGGTGGTCAGGGGCTCTCCATCGCTGCTCAGACTACTGAAGCCAACTTCAACCGTACCCTCTACGAACGTTCTGCAGGCTTCGAAATGCCTTCCATGTTGAACATTGGTGCTTCCTACGACATCCGCCCTGGTGGCTTGGAAAGTAACCAGCGTATCTCTATAATGGGTAATTTTACGGCCAATTCATTCGGCCGGGACCAGTTGGGCGCCGCCGTTGAGTATGCCTTCCGCGAGCAGTTTATTGCCCGGGTCGGATACCGTTCTGATATCGAACAGAGTGAACTAACCGAGGTGCCACTTTACGATGGCATCAGCGCCGGAGCAAGTATTCGCGTTCCCTTCCAAAAAGGTGACCGTAGCCGGTCCTTCAGCATTGATTATGCCTACCGAAATACCCGGATTTTTAACGGTACTCACAATATTGGTATTGGCGTTTCCATCTAGGATGACAGGCAGCAGAACAAGTACTTAGTACAAAAAAACGTATCTTTGGAACTAAGCATAGAATAAAGACGTTTCTACCTCAGGTAGAAACGTCTTTGTTTTTACTATGCCGCGGTGGTGTAAAAGCCCACCGACACAAATTCTTTAACGGCAAGCCGGGTCTTCTCTACTTCCCCATTGTGGAAGGAGGAAGACTTTTCGGCTTTAGCCCCAAATTTGACCAACCATGTCAAAAACCCATTATCTATCAAAGGAAGGTTTCGACAGATTAACCGCAGAGCTTGACGAGTTGAAAACCGAAGGGCGTTCCAATGTCGCTAAGGCCATCGCTGAGGCCCGTGAGAAAGGAGACCTTTCGGAAAATGCCGAGTACGACGCAGCCAAAGACGCCCAGGGTCTTCTAGAGATGAAGATCAACAAGTTGGATAAAGTAATGGCGAATGCTCGTGTCTTGGATGCTAGCCAGTTGGACACCAGTAATGTAACCGTGATGAGTAAAGTCACGATTCGAAACGTCAAAGTTAAAAAGCAGATACAGTACATGTTGGTCAGCGAATCTGAGGCAGACCTTAAAACAAAAAAGATCTCTGTTAGTAGCCCGATGGGCGTTGGCCTGCTAGGTAAGGCCGTCGGTGATATCGCGGAGGTGACAACACCCAATGGCGTTGTCAAGTTTGAAATCATCGATATTACCATTTAGATCATGTCCAGCATTTTTACCCGAATCATTGACCGGGAAATCCCGGGCAAGATCGTTGCGGAAACAGAAGCCTTTATCGCTTTTCTGGATGTCCGGCCAATGGTTGAAGGGCACGTGCTTTGTGTACCGAAACGGGAAGTCGATTACTACTTCGACCTAACCGAAGAGGAGATCGCAGCACTAGCAGTTTTTTCCCAAAAGGTTGCCCGGGCCATAAAAGAGGTCGTACCCTGCAACCGTGTAGCGGTTGGGGTACTTGGTCTCGAGGTTCCTCATGCACACGTACACCTCGTTCCGGTAACTACTGAAACGGATTTCCGCTTTGGGAAATCCGTTGAGGTTTCGGCAGAGCGGATGGAAGAATTGCGGGCGGCTATTGCTGCGCTTGTATAGTCAAGGAGTTAGATAGTACTACCGCAGGAGGAGGCTCGCTGCGCTCGTCAAAAAAGATAAAAAAAGCATGTAAAAGCTTGCCAGTGCTGTCTCGGAAATTTTCCTTGACTACCACTTCGGCGGCACCAATTCCTTGAAATGCCCATTGAGGTTCGCCCGGTCCTGCATACTTTTTCCTTCGCGTAATTCGGGCCGGATATTGATCAGATGCTGAAGTAGAAAGCGCTGCCTTTCCGGTGCACTCCTGAGGCTTAGTAATTCGTATTCTTGTTCTAACTTAAGGCCGACGTAATGAGCAATGTCATAAGTCCGAAAGCCATCATTTGCATTGGTAATGGTTTTGTTGATGTTTAGATCCCGATAAATGGACCTGGTGAGATTGACAATCTCTCCGTTGATGTTGGGGTCTTCGTTAAAGTCAATCTGTAGTTCTCTGCATTCTCCTCCGGGGTACAGTTTTTCGGGATGGATATTCCAGTAATCTTCAAGAAAAAAAACGCGTTCTCCAACGGTTTTGATGTCGGTTTCGCCAGAAGGGTACCGGTTGGCGACTTCGATGAGCCGAACCTCCGTTACTATGGGGAGGAGGCCACCGTTAATGACCGTGGGAACGCAAAAGGTAATCCCATTTTCCTCTGCATCCTTGACCAGTTGGCAGTAGCGGGGTTCAAATATGTGCAGGTTAAGGTTCTCTCCTGGGAAAACAACAAGCTGAAGGGGGAATATGGCAAGTTTTTGCGTCATAAATAGGGGTTATGCCCCGTTAAGTTGGCAAGGTAAAGTTGTATCACCTATTTTGTTGAGTCTAATCCATTTCATACTATGAGAACCACCTTTTCTACCCGTTATATTCCCGTTTTCGTACTACTTTGTTTTTTTCTATACCGCTGTGAGCCTTCTGGGAACGATGCGCTGACAGTTGAGATATCGGTTTCGGTCCCTGCGGAGATTCAGGCATTTACCAGTGGGGTGATCAGCCGCGATGAAGGGGTATTCGTTCAGTTCATCTCTGCTCCGGAAGGAGCTGCAGTAGATATGATTAGTATAAATCCTAAAACGGAGGGAGAAACAACCTTGAGTGGATCTGGCTTATCATTTGAGCCGACCAACGGTTGGGCGGCCGGAACGGACTACGTCGCTAAGGTGAAAATTGCTGGCAAAGCTCCCTTTTCTTTTAGGTTTAGCACGCCTATCCGTAAGGCTGAAGTACTGACCGAGGGCTTGTTTATCCCTGATGGAGGAAGTGGCACGGTCGAAGTTACCGGGCAGGTGATTACGAATGATGCCTCGACGATTACCGAAATAGGCCAGCTCCTGAGTGCGAAGCAAGGCGCCAAAGCCGTTGATGTCGAAGTTGTAGCCGGCTCCGATAACCGCCACTTTAGTTACAAGATCGTTGCTCCTGACCGAGGGGAAAATCCCGCACCGGTAACGATTTCGTATGACGGGAGGCAGAGTGGATTTGCCGATACGAAAGGTGAACTTACCGTTACCATCCCCGCAGACGACGACTTCCGGGTCGAGAGCCTTACCCTGGATGAAAAGGAGGGCGGTGCCCTCCTGGCCCGCTTTAGCGACGTGCTAGACGCGAAGCAGGATATGAAGGGGCTCATCGTTTTTCCCGACAACACCAAATACACCACCCGTGTAAACGGTAACCTGTTGTATGTCTATCCTAAAAATGACAATCTTGGCGATGTAACCATCCGGTTATCTGACGCAATCAAAAACAGCAAAGGCTTCCGCCTTGGCCGCGAAACCTCATGGAAGATTAACCTTGGCCGGACGGAGCCTAATCTGCGGATTGTCAGCGAGGGAACTATTCTCCCGCATCAGGGGAAACGACTTTTTCCTTTCGAAGCAGTCGGCGTTGAAGCGGTGCAACTGGAAATTGTGGAAATATTCTCTGGCAACGTCGGGCAGTATCTACAAGATAACGCTCTGGGAGACAGCCCGGAAGAGTGGAGCCTACAGCGGGTTGGTAAGATCATCGTTCAGGAAAGAGTACCATTAAGTAGCCTTAGCGGCGCGGTAAATACCGGTAGGTGGAGTCGCTACGCCCTTGATTTGAGCAAGTACATTAGTAGTGATGCAGCCGCTATTTATCAGGTTCGTTTGGGCTTCGGTATGGAAGATGCCGTAACCGGTTGCGACGCAACGTCTGCTGATTTTGGCCTTGAGCCGGTAATGTTCGATAAAAAACAGGACTTTGCCGTTGGCTTCCAAGCCGTTACTACCCGGATGGGAGATTACTATGGTATTCACGGGTACTACGAAGGATTTAACTGGCGGGAACAGGAGGACCCCTGTAAGCCGGCCTACTACAACAGGGATCGCTTCATCACCAAGAATGTGATCTCCTCTAACCTGGGACTGATCGCTAAGCGAAACCCTGATCGTTCCACCATCGTTTTTGCTACCGACCTGATCAATGCAGCACCCAGAGAAGGGGTGGGGGTCAAAGCCTTCAGCTACCAGCATCAGGAACTATTTGCCGGGACCACCGACAATATGGGACGCGTAAGCATGACGACCAGCGAGGAACCTGCCCTGATCATCGCAACATCCGGAGGCGATGCCGCTTACCTGGACTTGTACAACGACAATGGACTTCCCCTGAGCCGCTTTGATATCGGCGGTGTAGACGGGGCCGGAGGCATCAAAGGTGCCTTCTACGCAGAACGAGGCGTGTGGCGCCCCGGAGACTCCGTCTTCCTCAACTTCGTCCTGGAAGACCGGCAAAAAAAAATCCCAGGTAACTATCCCGTCGAGTTTACCCTCACCGATGCACAAGGCAGGGTTGTGGAACGTCGTAACGTTACCCCCGCATTTGGTAGTGGCTTATACCCGTTAACCTTTGTTACCGATGCGAAAGACGTAACGGGTAACTGGACGGCAATGGTGAAGGCCGGCGGAGAATCCTATAGTAAATCTCTGATGATCGAGACGGTTAAACCAAACCGGCTATCTATCGATTATGACCTGCCTGCCGGAGGCCTGCAGCCAGGGGCGACCAGTGTTACCCTGACCAGTAAATGGCTCTATGGAGCGCCTGCCGCTAATCTGAAGGCTAAGGTGGAAATGAGCATGAGTAGCCGTACCGCCAATTTTCCCAAATGGAGCGGATTCGCTTTCTCTGACCCTGCCCGGGAGATCGAACAGCGGCGATCCGAAGAGATTTTCGACGGCACCTTAAACGAAGCAGGTACCGTTAACTTCGATATACCAGTAAAGGGCGACGCATTGCCGGGCCCTGTTAATGCCGGAATTGGAACTAAGGTGTTCGAACCCGGTGGAAACTTCAGTATCGATAATCAGACGATCCCTTTTGACCCTTACGCCGTTTATGCCGGCGTAAACATTCCCGAAGACGACTGGGGCTCGCGGAGGGTAAGCATGCAAGGCGCTACCACCATTCCGTTAGCAACCGTTAATACGAAAGGAGAAGGCGTAAGCGGACGTAAGCTAAGCGTTGGTTTGTACCGCGTCGACTGGCGGTACTGGTGGCAGGACAACTACGATAACGTAGCCCGTTTCAATGGTAGCCAGCATACGGAGGCCATCGAGACTTTTTCCGCCACTACCGCTGGTGATGGATCAGCTTCAGTGAAAGTAAGCGTCTCTGACTGGGGCCGTTACCTACTGCGGGTCTGTGACAGCGGAGGCCATTGTTCCGGGCAGTATTTCTACGCTGGTTATAACATGGACGACACCGACCGTGAATCCGCTTCCCTGTTGCGGCCAGTCGCTGAGCAGGAAGAAGTCAGTATTGGTGATCAGGTCAACATAAAATTGCCCACCAGCGCCGGTGGTAAAATGCTCGTTAGTTTGGAAACTGCGGTAGGCTCGATTGAGCAGTTCTGGGTAAATGCAGCAGCAGGTGAAACGACGGTAAGTTTCAAGACCGATGAACGTATGGTGCCTACGGTCTATGCCAACATCACGATGCTGCAACCCTACGAGCAAACGACGAATGACCGCCCGATCAGGCTCTACGGCCTGGTACCGGTGAAGGTGACCAATCCGCAAACCATTCTACAACCTCAACTCACCGCCGATGATGAATGGCAGCCCGAAGGGAGGGTTAAGGTAAGTGTGAAGGAAACTGGTGGACAGGACATGACCTATACGCTGGCAGTCGTTGATGAGGGCCTGCTGGGCCTGACGCGCTTCCAAACCCCCAATTTGCACGACCGCTTCTTTGCCAAAGAAGCCTTGAGTGTACGGACCTTCGATCTCTACAAGTACGTTATCGGAAGCCTCAACGGAGACTTCGGTAAAGTACTGGCCATCGGTGGTGATGCGGGAGAAGGTGATAACGAGGACTCCCAGAAGGCTAATCGGTTCGAACCGGTTGTCCGCCATCTCGGCCCCTTCCGCCTGAAAGGCGGGAAAATCGGGCGTCATGAACTGACCCTCCCAAACTATGTTGGTGCCGTGCGGGTCATGGTGGTTGCCAGTAGTAACGGTGCTTATGGTAGTGTTAAAAAGCGCATTCCCGTTGTACAGCCCCTGATGGTGTTGCCCACGCTGCCGCGCGTGCTGGGCCCTGGAGAAACGGTGGATATGCCGGTGAATGTTTTTGCCATGACCGATAAGGTCCGCAACGTAAACCTGGCCGTGAAAGAATCGGAAGGATTAGTAACGATCCCTAAAGGAAATCAGTCGATGGCCTTTAACGAAATAGGTAGTCAGTTGACCTACTTCCCGCTTACGGTAGGGAATAAGGCTGGTATCGCCCGTTTCTCCGTCACCGGAACAGGAAACGGAGAATCCGCCAGCCAGGAGGTGGAAATTGACGTTCGTCATCCCAATGAAATCGTTAGCCGAAATAAGACGATTGCCATTGCTCCCGGAGATTCGCAAGAGGTGGGCTACGATAACTTTGGGGTGCCAGGAAGCCGGGAGGCCGTTCTGGAACTTTCTGCCCTGCCGGCCATGCAACTGGACCGACACCTACGCTACCTGCTGCGCTACCCTTACGGTTGCGTGGAACAGACCGTTTCGCCGGCCTTCGCACAGCTGTACCTCGATAAGGTCACGGAACTAACGCCGGACCAGGAGAAACAGCGGCGTAACAACGTCATGGCCGGGCTGAATAAGCTCCGCAATTTCCAGACCACCGGCGGCGGGATGGCCTACTGGCCCGGAAACCGGGACGCTCACCCTTGGGCAACCAACTATGCCATGCATTTTCTCCTCGAAGCAGAGAAGGCAGGCTTTAGTGTTCCGCTTGATCTGAAAAGTAAATTGGTGAAATTTCAGGGAAAAGTTGCCAACAGCTGGCGGGAATCTACCGATCCCTTTTACAGCACCACCGATCAACGTCAACGTGATCAGGCGTACCGTCTTTACGTACTTTCACTAGCCGGTAAACCTGAAATCGGTGCGATGAACCGCCTGAAAAGCAAAGCCGCTAACCTGCCAGCTTCTGCGGGCTTCCAACTGGCTGCGGCTTATACGGTAGCCGGACAAAAGTCAACGGGGAGTGAGTTGATGAAAGGCCAGTCCACTACGGTAAAGATCTATCGGGAAATGGGCTATACCTTCGGCAGTGACATCCGCGATATGGCCATGATCCTGGAGGCACAGCTGGCCGCAGAAGACCAGACCGCCGCCGGGCAACAAGCTTTCCGCCTGGCCGAACGCATCGGTGCGCGCAGCTGGCTGAGCACCCAGGAAGCAGCCTTCGCCTTCGTGGCCATCGGCAAGATGAGCGAGGCAGATAGCAAGGAAATGAAAGCGGACTTTACCTCTCCATCTGGGGCTAAAAGTGCCGTAGGCGCCAATACCGGTATTTACCGCATTGAACTGCCGGCGGACGGAACATCTGCGTCGTTTACGGTAAAAAATACGGGTACCGCCACCCTCTATGCTTCCGTGGTGACCAGTGGTAAACCGCTGCCCGGAGAAGAAGCAGCCGTCAACGAAAACCTGGTGCTGGACGTCAAGTATACCGATGATTCCGGCAAAGCTGTTGACGTCTCGTCTCTGGCTTCCGGAACCGACTTTATCGCCAACTACACCGTGCGTAACCCCGGCAACTTAGGCATGAGCTACCAGCAACTTGCCCTGAAGAGCCTCTTGCCTTCCGGATGGGAAGTCAGCAACGACCGACTGGATGCCACCGGTGGAATGGACAGCGGTAAGTACGCTTACCGGGATTTCCGCGACGACCGTGTGTATACCTTCTTCGACCTCAACCGTGGGGAAAGTAAGACCTTCTCCTTGCGGATGACGGCCACTTATCCCGGGCGCTATTACCTGCCTTCGCAAGTAAGTGAAGCCATGTATGCTGACGATGTTAAGGCGGCGGTTAAGGGGCGTTGGGTGGTAGTTCGACGAGATAGTAAGTAATCTGGTCGTCTGGTAGTCTGGTAGGGCTTACCGCACCGGGGTGCTCGCTGCGCTCGTTCTGAGTTAATACTGAAAGTACGCCAGTGTGAGGCACCGTAATTTGGTGGTGTGGGCTTTTAATTTTTTCTTGCACTACAAGACTACCTCCGCTCTCCCAACAAATTAGCCGCAAGCACAGTAAGTGTCAACAGCATCCCAGGAAACAAGGCCATCCACCAAGCGGAAGGATGACTGCGGGATTGCCCCAGTAAACTGCCCCAGGTAACCTGGTTAGCCGGGATGCCGATGCCGAGAAAGGAAAGGAAGGCTTCCAGTAATATCGCTCCACCGAGCCCGAAGCAACTGACCACTATGATGGGGCCAAGTGCATTGGGCAGCGCATGCCGGAAGAGGATCCGCCAGCGCCCGATGCCGCTGATTCGAGCGGCGTCGATGTAAGGCAAACCACGGATCCGAAGCATTTCGGCCCTGAGGTAACGCGCGACCGAAGGCCAGCGGAGGACGCCGATGATCAGGGCCACCAGCCAGATCGAAGGCCGGTTGATGATGGCTAACAAAGCAATAAGGAGGACCAGGCCAGGGATGTTGACGAACAACTCAATGCCCTGCAGCACAAAAGTGTCGGCGGGGAAGCTCATGGGCCTGCGCATCGTTGGGAGGAGACGCAACAAGCTGGCCAGGAGGAGCCCTCCGGCAAAGAACCCGAAAAGGAGGAGTAGGGTAGTGGCGAAAAAGCCAGTCACTTGGAAAAATGCGAGCAAGCTGATCGCAGCGTAAAGGAGGCCGAGGGTTCCCCCAATGGACCAGCCCCACCAGAAATCCCGGGTACCGGACAGTGCGTCGTTGCCAAAGAAGCCAGCAACGCCGCCCAGGGGGATGCCCAATAAAAGGGAGATGAGCAGGGCACCGATACCAACAATGACGGCAACACGTGCGCCGGCAATCAGGCCAGCAAACACATCCCGTCCTAGCTTGTCGGTGCCGAGGTAGTGGCGCGCGCGCTCACCGGTATCCTGTTGGGCGAACGGGGAGCGGTAATTGCCATTTTTTACGTCGGAAGCCCCGGCTACGTAGGGAACCGGCGGCCATAATGCCCAGTCCGGTTGCTGCAGGTACCAGTTCCTAACAGCGGGTTGATAGCCATCAACCCAGCCGAAGTCTTCTCCATATTGATGGAGTACTGGAAAGCGTAACTCCCCGTTGACCTGGGCGACCAAAGGCCGGTCATTCGCCAGGAAATCACCAAACACGGCCACCAGCAACAAGCCGCCAAGCCAGGCCAAGGCCAGGCGCCGAAACCAATTGGGTTGTTTCATGTGGCGGCGTTTTGAGGGGAAGATAGTCGGATGCGAGGGTCGGCAAAGCGGTAACCGAGGTCAGCGATCAGTAAACCGATGGCGGTCAAAACCCCGTTGAGTAGCACCAGGGTGATGACGATGGGCCAATCACGTTCAATCGCTGAAGTATAAAGTAGCTGCCCCATTCCCGGTAGGTTGAAAATACGTTCAATCAATACGCTGCCCGCCAATAGGGCCGGAAAGATGCCCCCCAGGAGGGTGATGATCGGAAAGGAGGCATTGCGTAATACATGCCGCCACAGGATGGCCGACCGGGAAAGCCCTTTGAGTCGTGCCGTCTTGATATAGGCCTGGTTGAGCTCGTGTAAAGCCGAACGGCGCAGGTGCCGGGTGACGTAGGCCCAGCTGGGATAAGCCATGCAGACGACGGGTAAAAAGAGATGACTGGCGCGGATGCGGAGGATCGTCCACCAGCTTGCGTATTCCGGTAGTTCCCCGAGGCCCATGCTGGGGAAGAAATCCATGTTGAACGCGGGGGTGGTAAAGTAATTAGTCAGTAAGGTGGCCAGCCAAAAACTCGGTACCCCGAACAGGATAAAGAGGCCGACGGTGGTTAGCCGGTCGAACCAACTACCGCTGGCTCCGGCGGTGTAAAGCCCAAGTGGGATAGAGATGAGGAAGACGAGCAACAGGGCCAGGCCATTGAGTAATACCGTAACACCGGCTGCGGCCTTGATCTTTGAACTTACCGGCCGGCGGTCCACCAAAGAACTACCAAAATCTCCTGATAATAGCTTGCCGGCCCAGTGATGATACTGGTTGTCGGTGCCATGCCAGCTGAATGCCGGTAGCAACAATGCCGTTGCGTGGTCCCGGGACTGTAAACGATCAAAGGCCTCACGTAGGGCAGCGGTTTCTGGTCGGTCGGGGAGTCCTTTTAGGGTAGTTGCGGCATTTGAAAAATTATCCTGGATCAATAACCGCCTGATTATCGGCGTAACTGCCGGATCGCTTTCCAGGCGATAGGCCACTCGCCTCAGTTCATGATAATAATGTTGAACGCTAGGCCAGTTGCCCGATTGAAGCGTGAATGTACGCAGCATGGCGCGTTCCTGCGCACGGGTGATGCGGTGCAGGGTGTCGGGCAACGCTCCGTTATAGACCGTAAAGTAAAAGGTGGGGCGGTCGAGCCCCAGCGTTTGAGCCGCTCGGCTATAGGCGAGGTCAAAAGCGGCCGGGTCCTTATTGGCGAGGCGCGCCTCATCGTTGGGCATAAGGCTGATGACGGGGTCTCCGGGGGTGATCTGTTGCAGCCCAAAGCAGACCAGACTGAGCAGGAAAAGGCTCAGGGGTAGCAACAGTAGACGGCGGAGAACGTAGCGTATCATGGGAGGGACAAGGTACGTGTAAGTCTGTTAATTAATTACCGGGTCGCTTGACTCCGGTCGGACGAGTAAACCGACGGGATGACCACGTGCCTATTCCTTTATTTCCACGGGAACCATACGGGTGAAATATTCCGTTTGGATACTGCTCTGCAGGGTCGACACGCTGTCTTTATGGAGCTGCTGCTTGACGAGGTACACTTGGTATTTTCCCACGGGGATATCGGAAAGGGCCTCCTTTGGCAGGCTGAGTACGCCGGAAGAAGTAGGGCCTTGGAGAAGGATGCGGCGGGGAGTGGAACGGTCTTCGGGTTCGAAGAAGGTTACCAGGTTTTCTGTGGCTGACAGACCGGTGCTTCCGGCGGCGAAACGCACAGATTGCTTTTTGTTGATGACGGCTGGGATCGAGTCGGCGAAAGGTGGGGTAAAAGCAAGTTCCAAAGAGCAGGTACCAGTAGCACAAGGAACGGAGAGCCGGACGGGACTGGTAAAGGGGACGGTACGCCGACCGCGAAAATGACCGGGGCCAGCGGCCGGGAAAGCCGGTAGCGCACTGCCGTAAAGAGAAGGGAATCCGGTTTTTATTGGGTCGATGGCCACGTCCACGTTCAGTATTTGTGTGCCTTTATCGTAGCGTACGTTGCCCACGATGGTAGTGGTAGGGGCTTGGGGGGCGGGGCCGCAGGTGCAAAGTAGCAGGGTAAAGAGCAGGGTAAGCACACCGTAAGCAATAAGTTGGGAGAAGGGTGAAGTACTAGCGTTTGGGCTGCGCATTTTTGGCCGGGATTTAGGGGCGAAGTTACGACCTAAAAGGCGTAGCCGTGTTATTCTTTAACGTCCCAATTGATCGGTTCACGGCCGTGTTTGACGAGGTATTCATTAGCCAGAACGAAGTGGTTGTTACCGAAGAACCCCCGGTGGGCACTGAAAGGGGAGGGGTGGGGACTTTCTAAAACCAAGTGCTTCTCCGCATCGATTAATACCGCCTTTTTTTGGGCGAAGGCCCCCCAAAGCATAAAGACGACATGTTCCCGCTGATCGCTGATGGCTTTGATGGAAGCATCGGTAAAATACTGCCAGCCCGAGCGTTGGTGGCTTCCGGGTTGATTGCGTTCCACGGTAAGCATGGCGTTGAGTAGGAACACCCCTTGCTCCGCCCATTTAGTGAGGTCACCATGGTCGGCTGGGGCAATGTCTAGGCTGGTGTTTAGCTCTTTGTAAATGTTGCGCAAACTGGGGGGGATCTGAGTACCCTTCGGTACACTGAAGCTTAATCCCATGGCCTGCCCCGGGTTATGGTAAGGGTCTTGCCCAAGAATGACCACCTTGACGTCTTCGATTGGCGTGGTATCGTAGGCGTTGAAGATCTCTGAACCTAGTGGGTAGATGAGCTTCTCTTCCGCTTTCTCCGTTTTCAGGAAGGCAGTCAGCATCTTAAAGTAAGGCTTGCCAAACTCGTCGGAGAGGGCAGCTTTCCAGGAGGGGTGGATTTTTATGTTAGACAAGATTAGTCAAATAGTCGATAGTCAAGTAGTCAAATAGTAGCCGCCGCAGGGAGATGCTCACTCCGTTCGGATAACTCTTCTTATTGACTAATGATCTCAATGGTGATTAATTGATGGACATTTGGCTAACAGTAGTTAGGAATAAATTGTTTGAGTAGTCACTTAGCCCGAACCAAACACCGAGCGAAGCCCCACGAGCGCAGCGAGCATTGCCGCCCTACAAGACTACCAGACCACCAGACTAAACCCCAACCCGGTCCACCTCCAAAATAGCCGCTACATGAGCGTCGGCAATGGCCTGCCGAAACTCGTCGGTCAGCATGGCATCGAGATCGAAACGATTGTTGTAGAACCCATTTTCCGTCAGGATGGCGGGCATGCGCGTAGCGCGCAGCACGTAGAACTGGCCAGTTACCTTGGAGCGCAGGTGGCGATTGACGAAACCGGTCCTGGCGATCAACTGCCGCTGGAATACTGCGGCAAGGTTCCTGCCCTGGGTGCTGCCATGATAGTACCAGGTTTCTATACCCCGCACGTTATCTCCGGTAAATTCCTGGACGCTTGGTGCCGGGCCGGCGTTGCCATGAATGCTGAGGAACAGCTTTGGCAGCGCGGAACTTAGTCGGTTGGCCCGGTTGACACGCTCCAGCAGCAGGTTGCCGACCTCGACCTCTGGGATAACATTAAAATAGGGGACTCCCAGGTCATCCAGCTTTTCAAAGATTCGGTTAGCGACGTCTCTGTTAAACTCAAACTCTAGCAACTGCCGGCCATCGGGCAAAACCGGACTGCGCTTACCTGCGGTGAGTGAACCGTGGCCATTATCGATGCACCACATGTAGCGAGCCCGGTATTCCGGACCGGGCAGTACCGGGCCACCAACGGGATCGGGTAACTCCGGAATTTCCCCTGGGCCATCAATGGGCGGCGGCATAGGGACAACATCGAATTCAGGGCCGTTTGTATCGCGCGGAGCTTCTGCTTCATGGGAGACAACCACCGGGTCATCACTGGCCTGTACTTCTCCTGCATCCTGAGGTTCGTTGGGGTCGGCAACGGGCGGTAGGGGCGCTGCCGGTGGCAGCGCAGGGGGCAAAGGCCGCGGTGCCCGCGGCCGCTCGGGCGCGTCGCCGAAGAAGACGGCGATGATGTCGGTGATGGCTTGGAGGAACTCCTTCATGGCTTGGGAGGCAAGATAGGAAATAGTCAGATAGTACCTTGTCCGAAGCTCACTGCGTTCGTGCGGCTTCGCTTGAATAGTAAGGTAGTCAGATAGTCCTTGTTCGAAGCTCACTGCGTTTGTGCGGCTTCGCCTGATGGTAAAATACCACGATTATGGTAGGGAGGTATGCCTTACCTGTTCCAAAAACCTCCTTTTGCACCTGCGGCCGCGCCTTATTAGTCAAATAGTCATGAGGTCAGATAGTACGGCTCAGCTCGCTTCCACTTGTTAAGGAACGCCGATTTAATAACTGTCCTTATTAACTTCGCTGCTACTTCGTGGTGAAGCGCCGCCATCGTGGTTCTGGTCGAGTCGACGAAACATCAGCATAGCCTTAGCTACGGTGGTGTTTCGTCGGCGAAGAACAGGGCCGCGCGGGCAAGCTGCAAATCGGACAGTTATTGAATTGGCGTTCCTAAAGGGCTACCAGCCTATGCGAATCGGTACCTAAATCCCGGAATCAGCTTTTTTCGGTAGGACTTTCTTGATGAGGCTTTCAATGGTAAGCCCCTGAACTAAAATAGAGAACACGACCACGATGTAAGTCATTACCAAAAACATTTCCCGGTTCATCTCTTCTGATAGGCTAAGCGCAAGGGCAATCGAAATTCCACCCCGCAGCCCGCCCCAGGTCATGATTGAATTGGTGTGCGGAACAAATTCCAGTTTCTTCTCGAAAATTTTCACGGGTAACCACAATGACGCATAGCGGCACAGCAAGACGATTGGAATAGCCACTAAACCTGCAAGAATGTAATGGAGTTCGTAAGTCAATATCAGCATTTCCATGCCGATCAAAACGAATAAAATAGCATTGAGTAAAATGTCGATGAGCTCCCAAAATTTGTCCACGTAAAGCTCGGTCGTTTCAGACATTGCGGTATCTCTTGCCCGGTCATTTCCGACAAATAAACCGGCGATAACCATGGCCAGAGGGGCTGACAGGTGCATTTTATGTGCCGCTACCGTTCCCACCATCACGGCTGCCAGGGTAATAATGACCTCAACACTGAAATCGTCAATGGACTTGAGTAACCTGAAAGTCACCCACCCGATAAACGCGCCCAGCAGAAGACCGCCAAATACTTCCTGACCGAAAAGCTTGGCAATGTCCACGGGGTCTATGGCCGTGCCGGTTGAAGCGGCAATTTGAAACAGTGTTAGAAATAGTACGACGCCCACGCCATCATTAAAGAGCGACTCTCCCACGATCTTTATTTCCAGGTTTTTCGGGGCGTTTGCTTTTTTTAGGATACCTAAAACGGCGATAGGATCGGTAGGAGAGATGATGGCGCCAAAGAGTAAGCAATAGCTGTAGCTTACCTGGGCGCCAAATACCTGAAGTAAATAGAAGGTTGCCGTGCCAATGAGAAAAGTGGACGATACCACGCCAATAGTGGCAAATGCAATGATGGGCCAACGGTGCTTTCTGAGTTCCTGGAAATTTGTGTGCAGGGCACCGGCAAACAAGAGGAAACTAAGCATATAGTCCATCAACACCGTTTCGAAATCGATTTGCCGAATCAACTCGGCTTCTGCTTTAAGGAGGGTGTCGTCAAAATAGGCCAGGCCCAAAACGCCCAAAGTATACAGCAGGGTGATTAGCATTAAGCCAATGGTCGTCGGAAGCTTGAAAAACCGAACATTGATGTAACCGAAGATGGCGGCTAAAAAAACTAAACCAGCAATAATT
>JBLHRW010000014.1:0-27005 GCA_047626445.1 Neolewinella sp. | reverse complement strand
GTGGCACCGAGGAGAAGGGCAATCTTGCGGGAGGAGGTTAGTTGCATAAGGGGAGGAGTTGCAGGAGTTGCAGGAGTTGCAGGAGTTGCAGGAGTTGCAAACTCGGAAATAATTTGGAGTAAGGATTAAAAATCCTCGACCAGAGGCGTTTATTGAATCAACTCCGCGACAGAAGCACCAAACCCAGCCTTGAACGCTTCATATTTGCTAGTCGCTTTGCCGTTGTATCCCGTGTAAATCCGCTTTACCTTATTGTCCCGGTCCACGAACAGCAGGGTAGGAAAGCTGAAGATCTTATTGAGCATGGGTAGTGCCCTGCCGGCAGCTTCCTTGTCGCTGGGCCCAGCCAGCAATATGGGCCAGGGAACGTTCATATTCTCCTGGTAGCGGCGTACCACCGACTTGCTGCGCTCATCCTCCCTACCGTATTTCTCAAAAGCTAAGGCAATGACCTCGAGGTCTTTGGTGTCATTATTGGCGAGGTAGTCTTTAATGAATTCGGCTTCCTCCCGGCAATTGGGGCACCAGGTTCCCATGATCTTTATGAGCTTAGGCTTACCATCATATTGTTCGTCCTCTAGCGAGATCATTTCCCCATCAACATTGGGGAAGCTGAAACTCAGCGGAATGTCTTCGTTCATCAGTGTCAGTTCGTCGGGACTGATAAGAACGAAATCGTCGTCCCGCTTCGCCGTCCAGTTGGTCAGGTAGTGGCGGCCGGAACGGAAAGTACCTTTTAGGGAGCCGTCTTCCTTGATGATCGCCTCAAACAGAAAGGCATGGCTACCGTCGAATACGCTCAGGTACAGCTTATCAGCCTGGATGGTCCCTTCCAGAAAGCGGTAGTCGCCCGTCTCCGTAAGAAAGGTTCCCGCGAGGTGATTGCCGTCTTGCTTAAACTCCGCAATTCCTGGGAATGGCGCTTCGTCTCCTTTGCCGAACGTCACCGCCCATTTGCCGGAAATGTCTGCCACCGGTTTTTTTCGCAGGACGGTGAAGCGATGATCTTTACCGAAATAGGCCCTGAAGGGAATCCGGTAATTGTCGCGGTAATGCACTACCCATACACCTTCGATCACGTTTTCTTCGTGGTAAGCACTGATGTGCGTGTCGTACACCGGGAAATCTATGCGGATGGTGTCACGCCCGGCCTGCTGGTCCCGCCCGGTAATGATGTTTTTGGCCGGTACAACCGTAACTTCTTCGCCGTTGTGGATCTCGATGCGGAAGGTGGTGTCCGTTTCGTACACCACGTCCATCGTGAAGGGAAGTTGACCTTCCGTCACCTCGTCGAACTCAAGGTTCGTCTTTTCTGGGATTGGAGCGCCTTTGGGGTTCGGGATGATGGGGTTGTACTCCAACGCAATCTCGGCCCGGTAGGGGCCGGGGGGCAGGGTGGGGTAGCGGTCCTGAACGAAGGTGCAGGTGGTGAGGAAGAAGGTAGTCGCCAGGAGTAGGAGTAGCCGGTGAATCATCGGGAGAGTTAGTTTTGGTAGTTAACGCGGTAGGGGGAGGGAGGTTTTAGATTGATAGTGGGTAGTTAGTAGTGGGTAATGTTGCCCCAAGCTCGCTTCGCTCGTGGAATTCTCGATTCTCGATTGGAGCGTCTCGATTTTGGATTGGCTGCCGCAAGCATGAGCTCGCTTCGCTCGTGCGGTTCCATCCCAAAGTGTAATATCCTTTCGACAGCGGTGCTCAGCAAAATTCTACGATTGTCACCAGGTTGTTTATAAGTTTTGCTGAGTCACCGGCAGCCTACCTTCTACCCACTACCAAGGCGCGTAGCGCCGTCTACCAAGGTCGCGCAGCGACCATCTATTAATCCAGGACGCCGTCCTGAAGCTTAGTAGCATTCTCCGCCACCTGTAAGCCTTGAATCACGGGCTCCAGCCCCCCGGCGATGATCTTGTCGAGGTTGTGCAGCGTCAGGTTGATGCGGTGGTCCGTTACCCGGTTTTGCGGGTAGTTGTAGGTTCGGATTTTTTCGGAGCGGTCACCTGATCCAACCAACGATTTCCGGTTGGCGGCAAGTTCGCTCTGGGCGGCTTTATCCTGAGCAGATTTGATGCGCTGGTAGAGCTGGGCCATGGCGATCTCCTTGTTCTTATGCTGTGAGCGCCCGTCCTGGCTTTCGCTTACGATGCCGGTCGGCAGGTGGGTAATACGGATGGCAGATTCCGTCTTGTTTACGTGCTGCCCACCAGCGCCGGAGGCGCGGAAGGTGTCGATCTTCAGGTCTGCTTTATTGATGTTGATGTCTTCCTCTTCCATCTTGGGTAGCACAGCGACCGTGGCGGCGGAGGTGTGGACGCGGCCCTGGCTCTCTGTTCTCGGTACGCGCTGTACGCGATGTGCCCCGGATTCGAACTTCAAATGACTGTAAACATCGTCGCCTTGTACCTCAATCACCAGCTTGGAGTAGCCTCCTGCGGTGCCGAAGTTTTCGTCGATTACCTCCACTTTCCAGCCCATACTGTCGCAGTAGCGGCGGTACATGTCGTAGAGGTCGCCGGCGAAGATGGCGGCTTCATCACCGCCTGCGCCAGAGCGGATCTCCATAATGATGTCCCGTTCGTCTTCCGGGTCTTTCGGGATGAGCATCACTTTGATGTCTTCATCCATCTTTTCTTTCTCTGCCCGCAATTCATCGTATTCCATCTGCGCCATCTCCCGCATTTCCGGGTCGGGGTCCTTACGCAGAGAATTACTGCCTTCGATGTTCTCCAGCAGTTCGGCGTAGGTCAGGTACGTATCGGCAATCGGCTTCAGCTTACCATACTCCTTATTCACTTTGGTGAATTTAGAGGGATCGGTAATGATCTCCGGATCGGAGAGCTGTTCTTCAAGGTTCTTGAAGCGGTTGTAGATGGCTTCCAGCTGGTTTAACATAGTTCGGGCGTTCGTAAGCGGGCGCAAAGATAACAAGGTTAGAGGAGTAAAGAGGAAAGGAGAATGAGCGAAGGCTTGAATAACAGAATAGCTGCCGCGAGTCCCGTTGAGACCGTTCGCCACGCTGCGCTTATTCACTCCCGGCAAACAAGCGCAGCGCCGAGAGGGTCCCGCAAACAAAAAGCCCCTCCCGCAATGCGGAAGGGGCGAAAATTTAAAGTCGATCATGCAAAAAGTCTTAACGCAGCGCAAAAGCAGTTGCGTGGTTCTTTACGTCTCGCGCGGAGACGATGAGTTGGTAGTTGCCATCGGCGAGTTGGTCCAGCCGGTAAGCTCGCTGTACTTCTTCTTTACCGTTAATGACGTCGGAGAAAACGATGTCTCCGTTGGTGTCGGCAATGGAGATATTCACCCGGCGCCCGCCTTTATTGATGTAATCAAGCACGAGCATCCGTTCTGCCCGAAGATCAACCCGGGGGAAAAGCAGGACATCGGCGTCCTTTGGGTCGAGCAGGTTCCCCGTCGTGGTCATCCGTAAGAGCTGGGTCGTCCGGCCACGCGTGTCGGTAATTACCAATTTATAGGTATTGCGTACGAAGAGCGCAGTAGTGAATCGTTTGTTGATGAAGTCACCCGCGCCGACAGAATCTGTAAACAGTAGATTATCTAGGTCATCAAAGACCTCAAAGGATGCCGCTCTTTCCAGCCCGACAATACTACGGATGACCAGCGTTCCGCCAGTTACATCCCGTTGGGCCGTGAGGTCCAGTGGATTGATAGACGCCTGGGCACTGGCCACCGCGAATAGCAACACGAAGATGGAGGTAATTAATTTCATCAGTTAGGAGTTTTGTTTTTAGTGAAGCTGCACTTTCGACCTCCTTATGCTGCAAAGAACCGGCGAAGGATGGTTTCTATCGACGCAGATTTTGATGAACCTCGCGCAATTTTTACCCCACGGTTAATATCTGCACAAGGGCGGGTAATCCATGAGTAGTTTAGTGGAAAAAGAGTACTAATTTTCAGGTTGTCAGAGCATCCTTTTGGAGCGAATTACGTTACTTGTGTGTATTCCTTTCGTCCTACACAGTGGACATTGTTTTTAAACGTAATCCCTTAGAAGTTTGCCCCCGATGAACGTTTCTTATCATTTCAGGTTAGAAACAGCAGACTTAGCACTCCCTTAAGCGCAGCACTTCTCCTCTGCGCTTGTACATCCACAAACGACTTTCACCATGGAAGCAACTTCAAATAATCCTGTGCGTGAGCAGGTAATCCCGACTCCTGGGACGTCCTTTCTCGTTAAGCATTTCGCCGATCCGGGGAATCGGGCTAATAAGCTGCCTAATTGGCACTACCATCCGGAGCTGGAACTCGTCTACGTAAGAGGTGGCCACGGACGGCGGCACATCGGCAGTCACGTATCCCATTACCGGGATGGTGAGCTGATCCTTATCGGCTCTAATCTCCCACACTGGGGCTTTACGGACCAGTTTACCGGTAACGAAGCCGAAACAGTGGTGCAATTTGCCGCCGACTTCCCCACGGCCGACTTCCTGAACCTTCCGGAAATGCGCAACATCAGTAACCTGTTCGATCGGGCGCGCAACGGTCTGTCCTTTAGGGGGTATACCCGCCAGGCGCTGGGCGCACGGATGGAACACCTCGTCGAGCAGAATCCACTTAAGCGGATGTTGTCTTTGATCGACATATTGCAGCAGCTTGCGGTAAGTGAAGAATACGAAAGCCTCAACGTCGATGGGTTTCACCTACAGGTCGCTACTCATGGCTACGATCGCTTCAATGACATTCAGCAATTCATCAGCGATAACTTCCGCCGGGATATTCCACTCGCAGAAGTGGCCAGGGTGGCATCGATGACGATACCAGCTTTTTGCCGGTACTTCAAGAAGGTTAGCGGGAACACCTTCATCTCCTACCTGACCAACTACCGGGTGGTCTATGCCTGCAAGTTATTGGGCGACGATCACTCCACCATCGCGGAGGTAGCCTACGACAGTGGGTTCAATTCGCTAAGCCAGTTCAACCGTGCCTTCCGCCGGTGCGTAGGCCGCACGCCCACCGAGTACCGGGCGGACCTGACCGCTAACGTGATTGGTCATTTGCCGGAGGAGTAAGGAAGGAGATAATAATTGAAGGATTGATTAACCGAACAGCTACCGCAAGTACCGTTCCGCCACGCTTCGCTCGCTCCCCCTGGCGAACAAGCGCAGCGCATTGAGCGGAAACAGCGGTAGTCACTCTATTATTCACTTATTCAATCTTTTTCTTGTCTGGGCGCGGCCGCAGGTGCTAAAAACGGTGTAAGAAGCAAGGACGACGGGCTGTGCCCCGAGAAAAAAGCGCAGCTTTTTCAAAGTGATGGCCGGGTTCCAATCGTAACCATCTTGAAGCACAGCCCCGCGCCCTGAGCAACTTTGATACGTAGGTAGGTAGACTAAAGCACGCCTTTTACCGATAATACCGGTAAAAGGCGTTTGCCTTTTGAAAACGCCCCCTTGCACCTGCGGCCCCGCCTGATCATCCGCAGGGCAAACCAGTAGCCCTCCAAACGAGCGATATCCATCCACGCCCCCGAAAATCGAGATTTAGACCAATTAATGAGGCTTGAGGTGATTGCTTCCACTTTAGACATTGTCTAAATAAGGTACGTGTTTGCAAACATGTTTGTTAAAGAAATGTCATGAAAGTATCTTTGCACCACTAGAGAAGGGGTAATAATTCTTCCTTTTTAGCGCAACTTACTAAATGTCAATTCATAATGACATACCACTTGAAGTTTTTACAATCTTTCCTTCTCGTCTGTTGTCTCCTCTTGAGCGGCTTTCCAGCCTTTGGCCAAGAAGAACAAGCGGCTCCGGTTCCAGAAACTACTGCTGAAGCGGCCCCGGCCGGTGTAGCGGAAGGGAAAGGAGACTATAAAGTCGGCAAGACCCTCTGGAATTCTAATGGTTGTGGCGCCTGCCACATCAAGACCATGAAGGATAATGGAACTGGCCCCGCTCTTGGCGGTGTTGAAGGGCGCTGGTCGGCAGAACCACGTGAGCACCTCTACCGCTGGGTACAGCAATCGCAGGCATTGATCAATTCCGATGAAAGTGAACGTGCCAAAGCGGTATGGGCACAGTGGAAGCCGACGGTCATGTCGAATTACACTAACCTTACCAACGGAGACGTGGAGCACCTACTTGCCTACATCGATGGTCAGTACACCGGAAATGTTCCCGGAGGAGACGTAGGCGACGTCAGCATTCAGGCAGTTGTCGAAAAGCAGGACAACACCTGGCTCTTCGTCATTCTTGGCGGTGCCTTACTGTTATTGTCCATCATTCTGGCTCGAATCACGAGCAACATGCAGTACATGGTGTCGACCAAGGAAGGGGCAAGCCCAACCCGTCGTACGCTGATGGAGGTCCTGACCAGCAAAGGCATGATCGCCTTTGTCGTCTTCGCCCTGGTGGTACTTGGTGGCTACACTACAGTCAACCACGCCATTGAACTTGGCCGGCAGCAGGATTACCAGCCGGAGCAGCCGATCAAATTCAGCCACGTAACGCACGCCGGCCTCAATCAGATTGAGTGTCAGTATTGCCACGACGGCGCCCGTCGTTCGAAGCACTCCGTTATCCCGGCCGTTAATACTTGTATGAACTGTCACCGTGCCATCAAGAAAGGTAGCAACTACGGTACAGCAGAGATTACCAAGATCTACGCAGCCATCGGCTACGATCCGATTTCGGATAAGTACCTGGAAGGCTACGAGAACTACTCCAATGAGGAAGTTAAGGACGTCTACAAGAAGTGGATTGCTCAAGAGTACATGGCCGACGAGGGTGACCTGGACGACATGGAAAATGTGATTGAGGATCAACTCGATGCCATTGAGGCAGCTCTGACCAACGAAATGACCGGTGATGATAAGATCGCCGGCCCGGTAGAATGGGTACGTATCCACAACCTACCTGACCACGCCTACTTTAACCACGCACAGCACGTTACCGTCGGTAACCTAAAGTGTCAGAACTGTCACGGCCCCGTAGAGGAAATGGAACTGGTTTACCAGTACAGCCCCCTCAGCATGGGATGGTGTGTGAACTGTCACCGTGAAACAACGGTAGAATTCGAAAAGAACGACTATTACAAGGCTTACGAGCGCTACCATGAAGAGATCAAAGCTGGTCAGCGTACTGGTGTAACGGTCGAAGACATTGGCGGACTTAACTGCCAGCGCTGCCATTACTAAGGGCTGGAAACCAGTAGTTAGGTAACTAACTTACCAGCAGGTTAGTCAAAACAAAAAATATACCGCTTTGGCGGTTAACGAACGAAGGCAAAGGCCATGTTCAAATAAAGTTGAATGAAGAAGCAAGTCAACAACATCTGGTTAGGCACCGATCAAATCGAATCCAGCCAAGACTACATCAAAGCCACCGACAACGAAGTTGGCGCTCCCGAAGCCATGAGTGAAAACCCGCGCATGGAAGCCAGCCGTCGGGATTTTCTCAAATACCTTGGTTTCGGTATGACCGCCGCTACGATAGCATCCTGTGATATCCCCGTTCGTAAGGCTATCCCATACGTCTCTAAACCTGACGCCATCGTTCCTGGTGTTGCCGCCTACTACGCTTCTACCTTTGTACAAGGTGGCGACTACGTTCCCGTGCTGGTGAAAACCCGCGAAGGACGGCCAATCAAGGTTGAGGGCAACAGCATGAGCCCGATCACCGGTGGTGGTACCACGGCCCGTGTGCAGGCTTCTGTATTGGGTGTTTACGATACCAGCCGTTTTGACGGTCCGTACCGCATCAGCGAAGGCACGGCCAAATCGGCCAAAAACCACGTTGATAACGACGGTTGGGACGTGATCGACGCCGAAATCGCCGGTAAACTAACCAGCGGCTCAAACGTACGTTTCGTTTCTCATACGGTAATGAGTCCATCGCTTCTGGCCTCCATCAACGAATTCAAAGGGAAGTACAGCAACACCGAACTGGTGCAGTACGATCCCGTTTCCAGTGCTGCCCTACTTGATGCTAACCTGCAGACCTTTGGCACTCGTGGCATCCCGAGTTACCACTTTGGCGAGGCCGACGTTATCGTCGCCGTCAACTGTGACTTCCTCGGTACCTGGATCAGCCCAGTACAATACGCCCGCGAATACGCGAGGGGCCGTAAGACCGACGGTAAGAAAATGAGCCGCCACATACAGATCGAAAGCCACATGAGCCTTACCGGTTCTAACGCCGACAATCGTATTATGGTAAAGCCAAGTGAGCAAGGACAAGCCATTCTCGCCCTTTACAACGAGATCGTTGGTGGTGGTGCTGCTGCCAGCCTTCCGGCTGACGCGCTTGCAAAAGTAAAAGCCGTTGCTGCTGAATTGACGAGCAACCGCACCCGTGGCCTAGTCGTTAGCGGAACCAATAACCTGGGTGAGCAACTGTTGGTCAATGCGATCAACAACGCCATCGGAGCCTACGGCCACACCATCACTACTGATCGTTGGAGTATGCAACGGAAGGGTAGTGACCAGGACTTGGCGCGTTTCGCCGACGACCTTGCCGCTGGCAGCGTCGACGCGGTCATCGTCCTTGATGGTGCCAACCCCGCCTGGGACAACCCCTGGGCCGCAGGTATTGCAGAAGGCCTCGGCAAAGCCAAGCTTTCTGTAAGCATGAGCGGAGTACCCAATGAAACAACGATGCTGTGCCAGTACGTTACGCCTACTCACCACTACCTCGAAAGCTGGGGTGACGTGGAGGCGGTACAAGGCCTGCTATCTCTCATTCAGCCTACGATCACTCCGATCTTCGCTAGTGTCGGCCGTGCCGGTACCCGAGAGCAGGGTGAAAGCTTCCTTATCTGGGCCACGTCCGGTAAGCTGGTGGCTGATGCAGACCAACCATACCTCGAATTCGTGAAGGGCAACTGGGAGGCTACGGCTTTCGGTGCTCAGTCAGATTTTGTCTCTTTCCGTTCTTTCTGGGATGCTGCGCTGCAGGCCGGCGTTCTTACGCTACCTGCTGGTAGCGTTGCTACGGCAGAAGGAGAAGCGACCACTGGCGGTTACAACGCAAGTGCGGTTACCGGTGCTGCCGGCCGTATAAGTAAAGCTGGTTCCGGCCAGGAGGTGACCTTCTACGAAACCATCAATATCGGCAACGGCGTTTACGCTGGTAACCCCTGGCTTCAGGAAGTTCCCGACCCCGTAACACGGACTGTTTGGGGCAACTACCTGGCGATTCCCGTAACCTGGGAAGACGGCTACCAGTACACCGCCTATAAAGACCTCAACCCAGTAGAATACAAGGGCAAAGCCGATAAGGTGAGCCTGACCATCGGTGGTACCGCTCAGGTAGTTACCGCCGTACGCCAGTTTGGCCAGTTGCCAGAAACCTTTGGCCTCGCCCTGGGGTATGGTCGTACGATCACCGGTGTTTCCGGCCGTGCGATCGGCCACGAAGTAGGCGTCAATGTATACCCTTGGTTAACAACTGACGACGCTGGCTACGTACAGTACTTTGCCGACCAGGCGGAGGTAAGTGGTAAGGTGGCTGACGAAGACGAGTTCGCCAGTGTACAGTACCACCACACTATGGGCCTGACCACTCGCGACGAGTCGGGTGCAATGATGTACTACAACAACCGTACCGGTGATACGGAAATGATCGCCGGAGACCTGACGGAAGAGCAAAAGGAATACCTGGAGCCCTATAACGTCGATGAAGCAACCGTAATGGACGGTAACGGTGGTAGCCTTGGCGATATGCAGGGCGGCCTTGTTGACCGTTCTATCATCTACCAGGGAACGTTCAGTGAACTGGGGGCACTTAAAGGCCAAATCGCGCACAAGCGGGAGGAAGCCCAGCACCTCAACGATCAGACGCTGTACCCTTACGATGAGTATGTCGATGAAGTTTACAGCCAGGGCCACTGGTGGGCGATGCACGTCGACCTGAGTGCCTGTATCGGTTGTGCCGCCTGTGAGGTGGCCTGTGTTGCGGAGAACAACGTTCCGATCGTAGGCAAGTACGAGGTTTGGCGTCACCACGAAATGAAGTGGCTGCGTATTGACCGCTACTTCTACGGTGACGTGGAGAATCCCCGCGCTGTTTACCAGCCAATGATGTGCCAGCACTGCGATAACGCTCCATGTGAGAACGTTTGTCCGGTAAACGCCAGCCAGCACAGCGACGAAGGTCTGAACCAGATGATCTACAACCGCTGTATCGGTACCCGTTACTGCGCCAACAACTGTCCTTACAAGGTCCGTCGCTTCAACTGGTTGGATTATACCACCGGTGACCTCTTCAGCTCCAACGAACCAACCATTCAGGGCGAGGAACTTGCTTTCGGTGCTGATAACCTGACGCGGATGGTCCTTAACCCGGATGTTACCGTTCGTAGCCGCGGTGTGATCGAGAAGTGTAGCTTCTGTACACAGCGCCTGCAGGAAGGTAAGCTCGCTGCTAAGATCGAGAAGCGCGCACTGCGTGACTCTGATGTACGGACGGCTTGCCAGACAGCCTGCCCAACTGGTGCGATCACCTTCGGTGACCGTAACAATAAGAAAGGCGATGTAGCTCAGAAGATCACCAACCCGCTGAATTACCTGGCGCTGGAGGAAGTGAACACCCAGCCCGGTGTTTTCTATGCCGCCCGCGTACACAACCCATTAGAAGAACTCGAAGCCTAGGATGTAAAGACAGGGTATGCTCTGTCTCGACAATGCCTGACTATATCATAAAGACAATATAATATGAGTGGACATGTAGCCCCCGTTCGTAAGCCGTTGATCACGGGTAGTAAAACTTACCACCAGATCACGGAGGACATTTGCCGCCCGACGGAAACGGCCCCCTCGCTTAGCTGGATCATCACCTTCATCCTTTCGGTGATGTGCCTCGGCATGTTTGCCTTTTGTGTTGCCTGGACGGTCTGGGTCGGTATCGGTTCCTGGAACCTGAACCGGACCATCAACTGGGGCTGGGACATCACCAACTTCGTTTGGTGGGTAGGTATCGGTCACGCCGGTACGCTGATCTCTGCCATTCTCCTTTTGTTCCGCCAGAAATGGCGGACGGGGGTAAACCGTGCAGCAGAGGCGATGACGATCTTCGCCGTAATCTGTGCCGGTCAGTTTCCGCTGATTCACATGGGTCGTATTTGGCTGGCGATCTTCATCTTCCCTTACCCCAATACCCGGGGCCCGTTGTGGGTGAACTTTAACAGCCCACTGCTTTGGGACGTTTTTGCCATCTCGACCTACTTTACGGTATCCCTTCTCTTCTGGTATGCCGGTCTGGTTCCTGACCTCGCTACCGTTCGTGACCGGGCGAAAGGCCTGCGGAAGAAAATTTATAGCATCGTTTCCTTCGGTTGGAACGGATCTGCCAAGCACTGGCAGCGTTGGGAAAGCCTCTCCCTCATCCTGGCCGGCCTGGCAACGCCACTGGTACTTTCCGTACACACGATTGTATCCTTTGACTTCGCAACTTCGGTAATTCCTGGCTGGCACACGACCATCTTCCCTCCCTACTTCGTAGCGGGAGCCATCTTCTCCGGCTTCGCGATGGTGCTGACGCTGATGCTCATTGCCAGGAAGGTCCTCAAACTGGAAGACTACATCACCCTCGAGCACGTCGAGTCGATGAACAAAGTAATCCTCCTTACTGGTTCCATCGTTGGGGTAGCTTACCTCACCGAGCTTTTTATCGCTTGGTACTCCGGCTACGTCTACGAGCAATTTGCCTTCCTCAACCGCGTCCTCGGTCCCTATTACTGGAGCTATATCGGGATGATGCTTTGTAACGTACTGTCGCCCCAGATCTTCTGGAGCAAGAAGATTCGCCGCAGTTTGTTCTGGACCTTCTTCATGTCGATCTTCATCAACATCGGTATGTGGTTTGAGCGCTTCGTGATCATCGGTACTACACTGGCCCGTGATTACCTTCCCTCTAGCTGGTCTTACTACGTTCCGAGCTGGGTAGAAATTGGTATTTTCATTGGCTCCATTGGTCTCTTCTTTACCCTCTTCCTGATCTTCACCCGCGTTGCGCCCGTTGTGGCCATTGCAGAGATCAAGTCGATTTTGAAGACAGCTGGTGACCAGTACATTGGTGATAAGGCACACAACCACGGGCACCATGTTCCGGCGGAAGCTAACGACCATGCTGCTGGTAGTACGGTGGATAATGACAACGACAAAAACGAGATCAAGTAGGTCCGCAAAAGGAAAAAATCATGGCAGAAATAATGTCAACAGAACGCAACATCCTCTTCGGACTCTATGACGACGAAGTAAAGCTGCTGGAAGCCGTAAAGGCCGCCAACGCTGCCCACCTCAATATTGACGAGGTGTACACACCCTTCCCGGTACACGGACTCGATCCGCTGCTGGGGCTGGAGGAGAGCCGCCTACACATCGTTGGTTTTATCTTCGGTACCATCGGCTGTTTGTTTGGGTTTGGCTTCATGACGTGGGTGTTTACCCGCGACTGGCCGGTCATCTTTGGTGGTAAGCCATACTGGTCGGTACCAGCCTTTATCCCGATCACTTTCGAATTAACGGTACTGTTCGCCTCCGTGGGCATGGTGTTGGTGTTCTACATCATTTGCGGCCTCGGCCCTGGTGCTGAAACTCGGCGCCTGCATGATCGGATCACAGACGATAAGTTCTGTATTGCCTTCGACGCAACTGACCTGGCCGCCACCGCGGTGGAGGACCTAAAGGGGTACTTCTCTACAACAGGTGCTGAGAGCGTTCACTCAAAAATGGTTCCGGCGTAAGCGGGAAGCGTATTTGGGCGCGGCCGCAGGTGCAAAGGGAGAGCATCAAGGGGCAAGGATGTGAGAGTGTGGTAACGCGGCCTTTCTTCCTTGCTACTTTCATCCTTTACTCCGCACCAGCGACCGCGCCAAGAAATTTAACTATTAACGGAGAAGCTTATTTCTCCATCGAAGTATAAAGCATGAAAAATTTGCGCGTACTGGTATTGTCCCTGAGTTTGGCGGTTATTCTGACAGCCTGCTCTTACCCTGAAGATAATTTCACGGGTAGTGAGTACATGCCCGATATGGCCCACTCGCTGGCTATGGAGGCGAATACCTACAACTATTACTACTATAATACCTGGGATAAGGAATCCACGGTGGAGCTGGCCAAGCTGGTCTACCCCCGTACGGTTCCCGCCGGTACGGTGCCGCGTGGCTATGCAAGCGCCTACCTACCGGGGATGTCTGCCCCCAAATCGTTGGAAGAAGCGGAACTCATGCGCGGCAGTCTTGTCGACGGCAATAACATGAATGCCATCAGCGTACCTACCAATGGCTCTGTGCCTTATTACTACGATGATTCTGCCGAAGGTCGCCTTGCAGCGATTGCCGAGCTGATCGACAATCCGTTCGCAATCACCGATGACGGTCTTGCTCGCGGTAAGAACCTGTACAACATCTTCTGCGGCATTTGCCACGGGGAGGAAGGTAACGGTCTGGGCTATCTCTACAACGATGAGGTGAACCCCAACGCTAAATACCCTCTTGCTCCGGCTAATTTCCTGAACGCAGAATTTCTCGCTGCATCCAATGGTCGCTACTACAATGCGATCATGCACGGCTACAATGCGATGGGGGCTTACAAGGATAAAGTTAGCTATGAAGAGCGCTGGCAGGTGATCCACTACATCCGCGTCCTGCAGGCCAAGGAAACCAAAACTGAGTACTCCTCCATGGTGAATACGCTGAATGCTTCTTTCGGTACTCCCGGGACGGAATTCACTGGCATGGCCAGTGGTGGACACGGTGCCGGAGACGAGCACCACATGGATGCTGGTGACCACGGCAGCGATGCCGACTACGGAGCTGACCACAGCAAGAAGAAATAAGTAGCGCAGAACCACCCAACTATAAA
This sequence comes from Neolewinella sp., assembly GCA_047626445.1. Lineage (GTDB taxonomy): Bacteria > Bacteroidota > Bacteroidia > Chitinophagales > Saprospiraceae > Neolewinella. The sequence goes on along the minus strand of JBLHRW010000014.1, from coordinate 13,186 downwards.
TCTTAGCGGGCTACGGCTCCGAAATAAATACAACAGATGGAGAACTTCGTATTCTCATCCCGGGCAAAGACAGTAACCGGAGGCTTAGCCCTCATCGGACTCGTGTTGCTCGTGGCAAGCTACTTTGTGGACGGTGGCGAAGGCCACCACATGCGGTTCTGGACCAACCTGCTACACAACTCCGTATTCTTTATCGGGATTTCCTTCATGGCTTGCTTCGCTTATGCTGCCTTTACCACGGCCTATGCCGGTTGGTTTGTGCAGTTCAAGCGGCTTTGGGAGGCTTTCGGTATGTTCCTCTTGCCAGGTTTGTTTCTGATGGGCGTCATTATTGTTGGCCTCTGGACCGGTGCTCACCATATGTATCATTGGAATGATGCAGCAGCAGTAGCCGTAGATCCAATCCTGCAACACAAATCGGCTTTCCTTAACCCGATGTGGTACACTGGTGTCACTATCGGTTGTATGGGCCTGTGGTATTTCTTCATCAGCCGAATCCGCTCAATCAGTATCGACGAGGACAAGAACGGAACGACTGCCTATAAGCACCACGCGCGCATCAAGAAGTACGCCGCTCCTTTCCTGATCATTCTCGGTTTTACTACTGCATTCGTTATCTGGCAGTGGATCATGTCGCTCGATGCGCACTGGTACTCTACCATGTTTGCCTGGTACGCCTCGGCTTCACTGTTCGTTGCCATGACGGCATTGACCATCATGATACTGATCTACCTCAAAAGTCGTGGTTACTTCCCAGGTATCAACGAAGAGCACTTCCACGATCTCGGTAAGTACCTCTTCGCCATCTCTATTTTCTGGACCTACGTCTGGTTCAGCCAGTTCATGTTGATCTGGTATGCAAACGTTGGTGAGGAAACCATTTATTTCCGAACGCGGATGGACAACTATCCCGTATTATTCTGGGGTAACCTGCTGTTGAACTTCGTCGCGCCGTTCTTTATCCTGATGCGGAATGACACCAAACGTAAGTTTGGTACGCTGTTCTTTGCTTCTGCGATTGTGTTCTTCGGCCACTGGTTCGATTTCTTCAACATGATCAAGCCAGCTGCCCGTGAAACCCTGACGCACATGAGCCACGATGCCGGTGCACATGGTGACGAGGAGCATGCGACTATGGATGCTGCCGGTCACGGAGACGACCACGCTACTGATGCTGCTCATGATGATGGTCATGCAACTGCTGGCCACGATGATGACCATGCCGCTGCCGACCACGATGATGACCATGCCGTTGCCGGCGATGGGGCTGTCCGCAAGTCGACGCGTGTTTTCTTGCCTTACAAAGCAGGGTACACCATTCCGGGGCTCCTAGAGATCGGAATCTTCCTCGGCTTCCTGGGTGGCTTCCTGTTTTTCGTGCTTAGCATGCTGACCAAGGCGCCGCTGGAACCGAAAAATGATCCTTACTTCGAAGAAAGCCTGCACCACCATACGTAACCACATTGCTCATTGTTTAGACATAATCTAAACAAGGGCATAATGGTTAACACAATTGGCCAACTCTCGTTAAATTTGCGAACCATCCGAAACAAGTAATCGGATCGTCAACTAATAAGCTAACATAAAGCTGATGTCTACATTAATAGTATTTATCTGTATCGCGCTTTTACTCCTGATCGTCCTTCAGATTGGTCGGGTACGTGATCTAGCGAAGCAGTTACGAGGTGCTGAGGAAGTTGAAGCACGTAACACTAAGATGACGGGGTACTACCTCGTTGCCTTCATGGGGGCCTTCTTGGTGCTTTGTACCGTTTCCGCTGTCTATTATAAGAACTGGATGCTGGGTTTCGGCCCGCACGAATCCGCTTCTGCTCACGGCAAGCTGATTGATGATATGATGAGCGTTACCCTGTTGGTGACTTACATCGTATTTGTCATCACGCACGTCCTGTTGTTTTGGTACGCTTACAAGTACCGCCAGCGCAAGGGTAAGAAGGCGCAATTCATTTCGCACAACAACACCCTGGAAATTGTTTGGACGGGCATTCCTGCTATCGTGATGACCTTCTTGGTGATCAGTGGCCTTGATGCTTGGAACGAGATCATGGGAGACGTTGGCAGCGATGAAAATTACATCGAGATCGAAGCAACGGGTTACCAGTTTGCCTGGCAGTTGCGTTTCCCTGGTGAAGACGGATTGATTGGTCGTAAGAACTTCCGTCTTATCGATGGTAGTAACACGCTCGGTCAGGATTGGACGGACATGAAGAACGCCGATGATATTTTGGTGAATAACTTTAAACTTCCAGTCAATCAAAAAGTACGGGTACGTATCACGGCAAAGGACGTACTACATGATTTTTACCTTCCCCAGTTTCGGGTGAAAATGGATGCGCTGCCCGGCCTGCCTACTTACTTTGTTTTCACTCCGACCAAGACGACCAAAGAGTGGCGTAAAGGCTTGAGTAAGTATGCAGAATATCAGACGCCCGATCCGGATGATCCAGAAAAGATGCTCTGGGAAACCGCTAACTACGAGCTGGCTTGTGCTGAGCTTTGTGGGAATGGTCACTACTCTATGTTACGCACCTTCGAAATTGTAGAACAGGAGGAGTACGAAGCTTGGTTGGCTGAACAGCCCTCCTTCTACATGAGTAACATCCGTTTCACGGAGAACGATCCCAATACGGGGATGCTATTCCCTGCGGAAGCTAAGGAACGCACTGAAGCGTTCAATACCCAGGCTGATACGGCCCTGGAAACGCCAGGAGAGGATGACAATACCCTTATTCTGAAGTACGTAACATTTGAAACTGGCGGTACCCAGCTCACCGAACTGAGCCGTTATCAGTTGGACGATGCGATTGCTTTTCTTAAAAAGAATGCAGACGTTAAGTCACTACTGAAAGGCCACACTGATAATACCGGTAATGCGGAGGCTAACCTGACGCTCTCCGATCGTCGCGCTGCCGCTGTCCGCGATTACCTGGTTAAAGGAGGCATCAACGCCGACCGATTGGCCAGCTCTGGCTTTGGGCAGTACGCTCCCGTTGCAGACAATGCAACGGAAGATGGTCGCCTGGCTAACCAGCGTACCGAACTATATGTAACGCGGGATGCATTACCCGTACCGACGACCATCGTTGGAAATCCGTCTAAGTAAACTATCACACAGAAACAACTTTAAAGCTGATTACCATGGCAACAGCAGTATTAGCTCCGGCAACTCGTGAGGAAGGTCTGATCCAGGAATTGGGTTATGAGGATCACTTTCATGAGCATCACCACGGAGACAAGTACCAATCAAACTTTGTCTCTCACTACATTTTTTCTCAGGATCATAAGATGATCGCCAAGCAATTCCTGATTACAGGAATGATGTGGGCCATCATTGGTGGTCTGATGTCTCTGGTTTTTCGGATGCAACTGGGCTTCCCTGAGGAAAGCATTGCCTGGCTCAAGCCAGTACTCGGTAAGTGGATTGCGGTCAACTCCGATGGTGTTGGTAGCCTCGTACCTGACTTCTACTACGCCTTGGTCACGATGCACGGTACCATTTTGGTATTCTTCGTGCTTACGGCAGGCTTGTCCGGTACCTTCTCCAACTTATTGATTCCACTGATGATTGGTGCGCGTGACATGGCATCGCCTATGCTCAATATGTTGAGCTACTGGTTCTTCTTTATTTCCGGTACGATCATGTTTGCCTCGTTGTTCCTTAGCACTGGTCCTTTTGCCGGTGGCTGGGTAGCCTATCCTCCGCTCTCCGCACTACCTCAAGCCATGGATGGGTCTGGTGCAGGTATGACGTTATGGACCATCTCTTTGGTATTCTTCGTCGTTTCTGTGCTCTTGGGAGGTATCAACTACATTACAACAGTACTAAACCTACGGACCAAAGGTATGACCATGTGGCGCCTGCCGCTGCCGATCTGGGCCTTCTTCGTGACGGCCATTCTCGGTCTATTGTCTTTTCCCGTATTGGTTTCGGCCTTCTTTCTGATGATGCTTGACCGTGGTATCGGTACCAGTTTCTATCTTTCCGACATTTATATTGGCGGACAGGCACTGGACCATGTAGGCGGTAGCCCGATTCTGTACCAGCACTTGTTCTGGTTCCTCGGTCACCCGGAAGTATACATCATTATCCTTCCTGCCATGGGCATTGTTTCGGAAGTACTTTCCGTCCACTCCCGCAAGCCTGTCTTCGGGTACAAGGCCATGGTTTTCTCGATCCTGGCCATTGGGTTCCTTTCCTTTATCGTGTGGGCACACCACATGTTTATGTCTGGGGTGAACCCGTTCATCGCCAACTTCTTCGTGGTCTTTACACTGATCATTGCCGTACCATCGGCGGTAAAAGTGTTTAACTGGATCGCCACCTTGTATGGTGGTAGCGTACGCTTCAACCCCGCCAATCTCTTTGGCATCGGGTTTGTCTCTATGTTCATCTCTGGCGGACTTACCGGTATCTGGTTGGGTAACTCCACGCTGGACATTCAGCTCCACGACACCTACTTTGTAGTGGCCCACTTCCACATCGTGATGGGCGTTGCAGCGTTCTTCGGTATGTATGCCGGTGTATATCACTGGTTCCCGAAAATGTATGGTCGGTTCATGAACGAGACGCTTGGTAAGTTCCACTTCTGGGGAACCATCGTCGGTGCTTACTGTGTGTTCTGGCCGATGCACTTCATTGGTATGGCTGGTGTACCACGTCGTTACTACGCCTTCGACGTCTTCCAGTCGTTCAGCCAGTTCGGTAACTTGAACAAGTTCATTACAATTGCTGCCGTCATCACATTCGGCTTCCAATTACTCTTCGTCCTGAATTTCTTCTACAGTATCTGGAAGGGACGCAAGATGAAAACGAAGAACCCTTACAACGCCAATACGTTGGAATGGACGACACCCATCGATACTGGCCACGGCAACTGGCCGGGGAAACTGCCTACCGTTCAGCGTTGGGCTTATGACTACGGTAAAGACGGTCGGGAATTCATTCCACAGGTCGAACCAGTTGGCCCGGACGAATCTCCGGAACACTAGACAACCAGAAACTAGGCGCTAGAAACTAGGAACTAGCTGCTAGTTCCTAGTTTCTGATTTATCACCTCTTTTTCAATCAATCGTGAAGCAACAAAGCTCAAGTCGGGAAATATCAGGTACGTTCAGCCAACGGCTTACGGACCTGAGCGCGTTGGTCAAGTTCCGACTTTCCGCCACGGTGGTCCTGTCTTCTGTACTGGCCTACATGGTAGCCTTAGGTGCAGGGGCATTCAGCTGGTGGCACGTCTTTGTGCTTACTGCTGGTGGTTTCCTAACCACAGCGGCAGCCAACGTACTTAACGAAATATTGGAAAAGGATTACGACAGTCAAATGGAGCGTACGCGTACGCGCCCGATAGCAGAAGGTCGGCTTAGCTCGAGCGATGCCTTACTGGTCGCTGGGTTTTCCAGCATTGGTGGCATTACACTGCTGGCACTCTTTAACCCATGGACGGCTTTCTTGGGTATGGTTTCTTTGATCAGCTACGCCTTCGTTTATACGCCTTTGAAAAGGGTAGGGCCGGTGGCCGTGTTGGTGGGAGCTATCCCAGGGGCATTACCTGCACTCATTGGCTGCGCAGCAGCCGAAGGACAGATCACGATGCTTGGGCTTACCCTCTTCACCATTCAATTTTTCTGGCAGTTGCCACATTTCTATGCCATCGGCTACCTCGGCTACTCAGATTACGCAAAGGCCGGCTTTAAGCTCGTCCCCGAGCGCAACGGTACCGTTGATGCAGTGAAGCTTGGCCGCGATGCCGTTCTTGCCGCCGTGGTGCTTCTGCCGCTGGCTGCAGTGCCTTACTTTCTGGGTGTAACATCTTTGTGGGCCGCAGGACTGGTCGTTTTGCTAAGTGGTGCATTTCTCCACTTTGCGATTGCTTTCCGAGCCGAGCCTGGTCGTAAGACAGCGCTGGGTATGATGTTTTTCTCCTTTGCCTATCTTCCGCTAGCCTTCACGGTTTACTGGATCGGGCAGCAATTCATCCTAAACTAAGCACCATGGAAACTACCGTAAATACGGAGATGAAAGCAGCCACCCGGCGCAACAAGATTCATCCTAAGAAACTTGCGCTGTGGGTAGGTTTGGTGAGCCTCATTATGATGTTTACCGCGCTGACCAGTGCTTACGTGGTGCGGAGAGCGGCCGGAAACTGGCTGGAATTCGATATCCCATCAATTTTCTACTGGAACACTTTGGTCATCGTTACAAGTAGCCTAACTTTGCACGCTGCTTACGCTGCCTTCAAACGTGAAGCCGCTAGTACGTATAGGCTTTTACTCAGCATCACTTTCTTGTTGGGCATAGCTTTTGTGGTGATGCAAGTGCTGGGCTGGATAGAAATGACGAATACGGGGCTTGACATTAAGGTCAACCCATCGACCAGTTTTATCTATGCCATCAGCGGCCTGCACGTCGTTCACGTATTGGGCGGTATTACCGTGCTGTCCGTAGCGCTGGTTGTCGCTTTTATGCGAAAGATGAAGCGTACCCCCGCCCGCCAGTTGCGGTTAGAGCTGACGCTTACCTACTGGCATTTTGTTGACCTGCTCTGGATCTACCTGATTGTATTCCTGAGCTTGCAGCGCTAATATTTTAAGAGAATATCCCAATGCTTCGGCGGCGGGACGTATGTATAACCACCGAGTTTAAATAGCAAAAACATGGCCGCAGAAACGGACCTTCTCGTTGAACACGACGCACATGCCGAGCACCATCCTGAGGGCGGGTGGGACGGCGGTGATAAGAAACCATTCGCGATTTCCTACGGGAAGCTGATGATGTGGTACTTCTTGCTTTCGGACGCTTTTACCTTTTCCGGCTTCCTGATTGCCTACGGCACGCTCCGGATCAGTAGTCCTAGCTGGCCAGTTCCGGACATGGTGTTTAATACCGCTCCCTTCGGCATCCACGAATTGTTTCCCAACGGTGTGGCTCCCCTGATCTTTGTAACCTTCATGTCGTTCCTTCTTATCATCAGCTCCGGTACTATGGTCCGAGCGGTACAGGAAGGCGCGCGTGAAAACAAGCGTGGGGTGGTTTTCTGGATGCTGCTTACCGTACTTGGTGGAGCGGGTTTCCTCGGCTGTCAGGCCTGGGAGTGGAACAACCTGATCAGCGTAGAACACATGACGGTAACTACCAACCCGTTCGGTACTTACGTTGAGAACGGTGTTTACCTCGATCCTGAAACCGGCGAACCTACCGATGAAGCGGTCATCTCTGGTGATACTTATCTAATGCACAAAGCTGGCGAAAGCCACGGCGAAGGCCACGAGGGCGAAGCACATTTCGAATATCCTACAACCGCGACTGAAGGCCCTGGCTTCATGGTTGATGACCGTGGTTACATTCATCGCAAATACCTAGTGAGCGACGGCTTCGATGTTGGTGCGACCAAGACACAGGAATTCGGCCCGTCGGCCTTCGGTGCCCTTTTCTTTGGCATTACCGGCTTCCACGGCTTCCACGTACTTACGGGTGTTGGCTTCCTGCTGATCATCTTGCTTAACGCTGGTAGCGGTGTTTACGCCGCTCGGGAGAATGGTTACGAAATGGTCGAAAAGATCGGTCTCTACTGGCACTTTGTAGATTTGGTGTGGGTATTCGTATTCCTCGTGTTCTACCTCCTGTAGACTACAACCCCTTCCCACGAGGTAGGGGCTATTGAAAACGCTGCGCGTTTTACAAACAGCTATTAAATAAAACAACTGCCGGAAGTTTTCGGCAAAAAGATATAACCATCATGGCATCTCATCTCAGCTACGAAGATTCGATCAAAGCCGTTTGGAAAGGCCTGGCCCTACTGGCCGCAGTAACTGTTGCCGAAGTAATTCTGTCGCTGCTGAAGGCTACAGATTGGGCTAAAGACATGCAGTGGCTTTTCGTCGGACTTGCGATTCTGATCATCGTTCTTTCGATCTATAAGGCTTACTTCATCATTTACGAATTCATGCACATGGCCTACGAGATTAAGGGCCTGGCCCTTACGGTCCTGCTGCCAATGGGTCTGCTCGTCTGGGGTGTCATCGCTTTCTTTTACGAAGGTGATGCCTGGAAAGGTAACCGTGAAGAAATCAATAAGCGTAATCGGATAGAGTCGCCGATGCAGTCGGAGGCTACGGGGGCCATTGCGCCAGCGGAGGATCACCTGATCATCGGCTAATGGTAACCTTACCATCAGGTGAAACGCCACCGTTGACTCAGGTTGACGGTGGCGTTTTTTTTGGCGAGGACGCGGGCTCTGGGGAAGGATAAGAAAGCAAAGGGGGGGAGCGTCTCCAAGCGCGATACTACGACCTGGTAGTCTCCGTATTGGGTAGCGCGTTACGCAAAGCGGACCTGAACGATGATGGGGTCTGGTGATGTATCAAGTTTGATTCGGGCACTTTTCATATAGGCTTTCTAACGCCGAGCATCCCGTCATATCTCCCTGCGGGGGGCCTACTTTTCGCTACGCGGCTACTTCGCGGCTACTTCGCGGCTACTGCGTGGTGACGCATCAAAAGGTAGCAAAATGCCTGGCTGTGCTGGTGGCTTATCGGTTAACAAAGCCCCAAAAGCCTAAAAGGAAAAACTCGCGTCGAAGTTTTATGCCGTACTTCTGAGCCTCTCGGCTATCAAAATTCGAAGCCAAAGCTCCACCTCCTTACGCTCAAACAGTTTTTCTTTTTTAACGGCTTTTGCGACTCCGCTAACCTGGCCCAGTACGAGTCACGATCCGGCGTTGGTGAATGGGCTAAAGCTTACTACTGCTGCGCGGGCTTATAAATTCTCGCCTTGGTGCACTACCTTTAGTGCTTCTTAATAAGTTGGCGCGCATTATGTTAATTAGTAAATAAACACATGAAACCGTTATTAATTTTACTGGTGTTTTTGACGGCAGGTTCCTTTTCGCTTTGTGGTCAGGTGGCCGGAGGAAACGTAAAATACGTAGGAAGCTCTACACAGGGAGTCATTACCGTGATCGCTGATGGCTTTGGGAAAAAGAAGCCCGAAGCCTTTGACAACGCGGTTCGCACTACCTTCCGCCAACTACTGACCCGTGGTATTGCTGGTTCTTTCCAGTACAAGCCTTTATTGGGAAATAAGCCCACCGAAGTTATGGTTAAGCGTAAGGCTTTTTTCGACGCCTTTTTTGCAGATAAGGCTTACAACTCTTTTCTGATTGATCAGGGAGCGGGTAAATTTAGCCGTAAAACGAAGAAGAAAATTCCTAACCTGACGGTTCGACTTGACATCAATGTCAGCAGCTTCCGCGCTTATTTAGAAGAGCAGGGGCTTGTACGTAAATTTGGCTTTTAGCCTCCAATATTGATCAGATGAGACTATTCACTATTATATTGGTTGCCTTGCTGTTGGCGATCTGGATACCTGCTTACAGTCAGGCGGAAGCAACAACAGCGCGCCCTACGATTGGGCCTACGATTATGGTGATTCCTTTTGCGAAAGAGGAGGAACAACTACGTTCGATTTTAGAAAACGATGCCGCCCTGCGGGTGGCCGTGACAAAAGTAAAAGAGGGCTTCGATGACCGGGGTTACTCTACCATCGATTTTCGGGCAAAGCTGAACCAGTTGAATAATGACCGGGTGATGGAAATGGAAAATGCGACCTCTTTAAAACAAGAAGTGATCGAGCTTTCTGGCGCTGATATTTACGTGGAGATTGAGGTGCAGAAAACCCGTTCTGGATCCGGTAATTCGGTAACGGTGGTGATGACGGCCTATGACGCCTATTCGAGTCAGTCGTTGGCTAATAAAGTAGCTTCGTCACCCAAGTTCTATACGGATGATTATGGCAAGCTAACGGAGAGAGCACTGGGGAATACGGTAGAAGAACTGCTGAATACGATCCAGCTGAAATTTGATGATATCGTCGAGAACGGAAGGACAATCTCAATGAGCATCACCTTCGGTATGGAAGCCGAAAAAGATATGGATACCGAAGTAGGCACTGATGGCGACCTTCTATCCGATGCTATCGAGGATTGGCTGGGAGAGCATGCACATGGGGGGTATTACCATGTTCAGGGTGTAACGGCCACCAAGCTATTGGTTGATGCGATAAAAGTGCCGCTGAAGGATGAGAACGGCCGCAATTTTAGGGCTTCCCGCTTTGCGGGGCAATTCCGGAATTACTTGAAAGCACTTGGCCTTGAGGCTACCCGTGACGTTCAGGGGAACCGCATTTTTATCACGATTCAATAAGCTCATGAACGTTATGGCATTGCTCAGATCCCTGCTTCTATTAACCTTGTTTTGCACCTGCGTCCCCGCCCAGCTTCACGCCCAGCTTCACGCCCTTTCCATTCTGGTAACGGAGGTGAAAGTACCGACCACTGAAAACCGCTCAGTAGGGAAGGAGCTGCGCGCGCTGCTGCAAACAAAAATGGACAGCCTGACGGAAAGCCGGCAGTATGGTTCCCTTTCCGGCAAACTGGCCTGGCGCGTAACCGACGAGCGGGCGATCATGGGGATGGCTAAAAAGTTTATCCGTCGCTTTGCACTAAAAGTAACCTTCTATGATACAGTGCTTGAAGAGGAGTTTGGAAGTATTACGCTTTCAGTGACGGGTAGCGGGCTGTCAAAAGCCGCCGCAGCAATAAATGCATTGGAAAAGCTGGAGGAACCTCAGGGGGAACTCGCTGAGGCAGTCGCTAAGGCGCAGTCCGATCACCAAAAAATTATCGCAAATTGTACCGAGCTCCTGCCGCTGATGCACCGGCTAATAAGTGAACATCGGACGGCTGACCTCCTGGCACTAAGCAACCATATTAGCCCCGCCAGTGCCTGCTACAGCGAGGCAAATACGCTGACTGGGGACGTTTACCAAGCGCAGCAAGCCCGGGAGTGCAGCCAATTGATCAGAGCTGCTAAGCTGCAATTAGTTGCTGGAAACATCGTGGGGGCGAGCCGTATTCTGTCCCGCCTTGACCCCGAGTTGGACTGCGACGAAAAAGCTGATGAACTAGTAGACCAACTCCTGGAAAAGGCAACTGCAGCGGAGTTGCAGCCATTGGATTGGCACTTACGTTACCGGGCCCAGAATTATGACAGGTACGCAGCGCGTAGGTACGTCATTTCTCAGCTGGTACTTAAATCCGTACGAAATGACTAAAAAAATTATCTGTCTGCCCGTACTGTTTTTGTCTGCCTTTTTATACAGCCAGACGGCTACGATCAGCGTAGCGGAAATTGAGCACTTTGATCCCTACTTTGAGGATAACGGGACGCTTATCTATGATCTTTTGCTGAGAACTACTGCCGCTCAACCTGGTCTTAAATTGGTGGAACGCAGGGCATTTGATCAAGTTGTAGAGGAACAAGAGCGCCAGAAGAACGAAGGTTTTATGGACGGCGTAACCGCCGATCAGGGAAAAATGCTGGGTGCGCTGTTGCTGCTTAGTACGGTGTACGACCGAGATGCCGGCCTGCTCCGGCTGGGATTAAGGAACCTGGAAAGTGGGGAGATCAACTGTGTCCATACTTACGAACTTGAAACGTACATGCCTGACTATGAGCTTAGTGATAACCTCTTGTCTTTGTTGGAAACTGACGTCAATAATTGTCTGGAACCCCTGCAGCAATCCATCCCGGCGCAAGTAGCTGAAATCCTGGAAGAAAAAGGAGGGAAGGCCCGCCGGTTACTCTGCTTTACCGAGGATATGGGCCCCTTGAAGAAAGGAGACGAAGTAACGATATTCCGAGTAACCAAGAAAAAAGTTGGGAACAAATCGGTCGATTACGAAGAGACCGTCGGCCTGGTCAGGATCGATGAAATAGAGAACGACAATTTTTTCAACGTATCGGTGAAAGATGGTGGAAAAGAAATTGTCAGCCTATTGGCTCAAAATATTACCCTTTATGCCAAACCTTAAACCATTCCGCAGGAGCTTATTCCTACTGATCATGCTGTTGTACTTACCGACACTTAGGTCGCAGGAGTTTAATGCAAAGAACGATATTCTTGGTAAGCCCTTTGTTGCCTTCGTTGGGCTATTGCCGGTGGAAGGACTTGAATATGCCCCGGGCATGCAAAAGGACCCTTTTGAGGCGACAATCATCAACCGGATGGAGAAGTTCCCCGGGGTTGTGCGGGTTGTTTCTGAGAAGAACTTGAATCGTATGCGCTATACCTGGGGAAACAACCAGACGCGTAGATTAGTGAACAATGAGAGTTCGCATTATATGGTGAGGGCGGTTATTGAGGATGGCGGAATACTTTATCGTAAAAACCTGGATGGAACGCAGGGGAAAGAGTACAAGCGTTACATGGATGTGCGTATCTCCATCATTAACCTGGCGACTTCGCGGGTGGAATTCGTCACCCGGCTGCACGCTGATTCGCGTTCAAAAATGAAGGAAGCGATTGCGGCACATGAAAAGAACCCCCGGACGACCATCGAAACGTGGGCGCTTTATGAGGCGTTCTCTCATGCTGTTGGCGAAAGGGTGAGCCCTTTCTTTTTGCATCCCGTTCCGATCCTGAAATTCGTGGATGGTGGCAAAAGGTACCTCGACGGCGTCTACGTGCCATCTGTTGGTTTTCATAAGGACATCCCCAAGAAGGTGGAGATCTTTATCGTTACGCGTGAGCTAAACACGGAGTATGGAAATTTCTTCGAATTTAAACGTGTTGCAACTGGCTTGTTGGTGAAGAAAACGGCCAGGAACTCCAAGATCCTTTACACCATCGGTTGGGGTAAGAAGAAGATAGAGGAGGAGATTGCAGCCGGAGGGACAGTGTATATGTGTAAAGACCTTGATCTACTACAATGATGAAATTGAAAATTATCCTACTGGTTCTGGTCGCCTGCGGGCTCGGCCATGCTAGGCTTTTTGCCCAGTCAATGGCACCGGTTAACCTCGTAGTTAGTGATGTTACACCTGAGGATAAATCAACGGAAGGTGCCTACCGGCTGGTGCAGTCTGAGATTATTCGTCAGATCAGTGGCGCCAGCCATCTCTACAATATTGTGGAACGGGAGAACTATGATGCGATCATGAAGGAACGGGCCCGGTCGAGTAAGAACCAGGATGACCCTTATGTAAGTAGCATCCTGAACGGGGCGACCCTGATGGTAGAGTTTCAGATTAAGGAATATATTGAGTCCTGGGATTCTTCTAAAATCAAGAGTTCAAAGGAGCTGGTCAATCCTTATGATTATAAATT
>JBLHRW010000013.1:0-27312 GCA_047626445.1 Neolewinella sp. | reverse complement strand
ACCTGCAACCTACAACCTGCAACCTACTTCAACTTCCGTCCACCCACTACTTTTCCGTTTACGTCTTTGCTGCGCAGTCGTTTCAGTGGAATCATTAGGCTGGCGTAAGCATCAGAGGAGTTGACGCGCCATTTTTTGCCAGCGTAGCTGACGGAGCCGTTGCGGCGATTCCAGTCGGCAGCCATGATCACGTAGCGGTTGCCAGCCTTGGGGTTCGGGCCGAAAACCAGGAAGTCTTCGTCGTTACGCTCAAAGCTGACGGCAATGCGTTGGGTCTTGGGGCTGAAAACGAAAACGCCGGGCGTGTTCCGCTTAAATACGATTTGCTCTACTTCACGACCGTCGATGATCTTCACCTGCCCGTTGCGGATCTCGGATTTGCCGTCGCGCAGCTCCCGGGTTAAGACGAGGTCTTCGGAGAGATAGAACTGTATGCGTTTCAGTTCGTCTTCGCTCCAGCTCTGATCGTCAACCAGGCGTTGGGTCAGCGGGCTGAGTTTAGGCCCGCAACTGGAGAAGAAAATAGTGAATATGGCTAGTGCTGTGAGGATTCTGGTCATGATTAGAAAGTTTGCTTCTATGCAAATGACGGTTGAAAGGGGGGATGGTTATGTTGTTTCCTCCGGTTTAATGGGATTTTAACTTAAGTCTTAATTTTTGATAAGAGAAGGGGAGAGGTGAAACAGAGGGCTTCTGCGCAGCTTTTGGGGTTCCCACAGAGGTATTATTAAAAGAGCTGCTGCGTAGCCTTTTTGATTCTCAAAGAGAGAAGAAAGAATAATAAGAGCTGCTACGCATCCTTCTGGGTGCTCACTGTGAGAACCAAATAGCTGCGTAGCAGCCCTTCTACTACACCAGTCTTTTCATAGCCATCATAGTCCCCAAATGCATAGCCTCACGCATATTATTGAACGTAAGCGCGTCCTCAAGAGGTCCGAAGTAGGGGAGGCACCTAAATTTTTACTTTCGGAACCACCAACTTTCGATCCTGATTCAGTGGGGGGAGCCGGAGTAAGGCCCGTTGCAGCGGTAGGCTGGAGCCGGTACAGTAGAAGGTATGGGCGCGGCCGCCGGTGCTGGGTAAGGGGTTAAGGAGCAGGGCGGGGGAGTGGCCGGCCGCCGGCCGGGCTTCGGGCAACAGGCGCGCGACCTGCCGCGCAGCGGCAGGTGCCGGATCGATGATGGCTACGGCTGGCCCACAAACGAAAGCAATATCCTCTTTCACCATCGAATAATGCGTACAACCCAACACCAGGGTGTCGAGCCCCTCACTCAGCATCGGATCAAGAATATCGTGTAGTTTTTCTCGTAGCTTGTTACTGCCTGGTGCTTCGCTTTCAATGAGTGGAACTAAACCAATACACGGGTTTTCGAATACGGGCCGATCAGCCAAATACCGCGCCTTCAGCGCCAGGTAACGGGGGCTGTGTAGGGTTGCATAGGTGGCCAGTACACCTACTTTTCGACCGCAAGCGGCTGGCTTTACCGCAGGTTCGAGGCCTACGAATGACATCTCAGGAAATTCCAGACGCAGGGTGTCGATCGCAATGCTGGTCGCCGTATTACAGGCAACCACGATCATTTTCGCGCCCGCAGCGATGAGCGCCTGGGTGATCCTCCTGCTCCGGTCCAGAATCTCGCTGGCCGGCCGGGGACCGTAAGGCGAATAGGCATTATCCGCCACATAGAGCAGCGATTCCGCAGGCAATAGCCTACAAACAGCATCGGCGACCGAGAGGCCGCCGATGCCGGAGTCGAAGACTCCGATGGGACACGAGTTGTCGTGTTGTTGAGTTGTCAAGTTGTCAAGTTGTCAAGTTGTCGAGTTGTCGAGTTGTCGAGTTGTCAGAGGAGAACTGTGACAACCCGATAACTCGACAACCTGATAACTTGATTACAGTCCGAGCTTAGTCCGTACCGCAGCGCTCACGTCAGAAGAATCTTCACCGAAGAGCAGTACCTGCTGGTCGAAGATGAACTGGTAGCCACCTTCTTCAGCAACGGCTTTGATGGCCTCGTTGACGGCGTCGTAGATAGGCTTGAGCAATTCGGCGCGCTTTTCCTGCAGGTCGGTGACCATGGTCTGCTCGAATTTGCCGATCGCTGTCTGGCGGACTTCCAGTTTCCCAGATTCTTCCTCCTGCATCTTTGGGGTAAGGTTACCATCGGCGGCTTCCTTCTGCAGTACAGCTACATCCGCCTGGAATTTTTGTACCATGGCCTGACCTTTCTTCTGCAGTTGCTTCTGCATCGCTTCCAGGTTGGATTCGGCAGCTTTCATTGCGGGGAGTTCGGCCAGAATCTCGGTAGAGTTAACGTAGCCGAATTTCTGAGCGGAGGCAGTTGCCGTAGCAGCAAATACCATTACAGCCACGAGGGCGAGTTGGAGAAACTTTTTCATTTGTTGTAATTGAGTAGTTATCATTTAGCGGGCGCAAAGATAATAAGAATGTTTTACCTACTAAAGACGAAGAATGTGATGTCCTCGGTTGGGAGGACGTAGGGATTGTATTTTGAGGCGCGCTGGTTGCAGAGTCGCTACGCTCCGTTGCAGTTGTTGCAGCTATTGTAACACCTGCAACGGAGCGTAGCGATCCTGTAACCCTTGCAACTAGTTTTTTAGCGCGCGGAGGATATCGTCCGTCTTGTCATAAGTCTCGCTGGCAAAGATGATGCCTGCGCTGCCTGCACGGTCGAAGATGAAGTCGTAGCCGCGAGAGGAGGCGTACTGTTCAACAGCTTCGTAGATGGCGTCCTGGATGGGCTTCACCAGCTCCTGGCGGCGCTGGAACAGGGAACCATCTGCGCCGAAGCGGTCACGTTGCTTCTTTTGCACGGCCTTCTCCTTGGCAATGATCTCTTCTTCCCGCTGAGCGCGCTGTTCTTCCGTCAGTAATACTTGTTCGGCCTGGTACTTATTGTACATGCCTTTGATGATGTCGTATTCCTGATTGATTTCTTGCTGCCATTTGGCGGTAAGCTGATCCAGTTGTTCCTGGGCGTCCTGGTATTCGGTAATGCTGCCCAGAATGCGCTCCATATCGATGGAGGCGATTTTTTGAGCGCTGAGGCTGGTACTGAAGCCAAATAAGGCGATCAGGGCAGCAATAAGAGTGGTACGGATACGCATGATTGTGATTCTTTTAGGGTCCAAAAGTAATTCCGGCACCGGGCCGTCTGACCATATAGACGCTCCCAGTGGGGCGAAGTTACAGCATTGACATAGTCTTAAGAATTAGATTTTGCGCATAACTTGTTGTTTATCATACAACTATGCCGAAACGAAAGGGAATCGAGCTTAGGGTGTTTAACGTAAAATTAACGGGTTGTAACCAAGGAAAGAACCTGGAACTAGTACATTCCACCCTCAAATACTGCCGAAGGCGGTGCTGCTTTACCTTTCCCACTGCTCCTTAAGCCACTCCTTGCACCGGCGGCCGCGCCTTCTCCAATAAACGCTTTGTAGCGACTTATTAGGCTCGAGATGTTAGAAATCTATCTACCCTTTAGCACAACCTTCCGCTCCTTTATGCGTATAACTTGTTCAACAAAAACATAAACATTATGGCCCTTAAAGCAGGTGACAAAGCCCCACTCTTTACCCTCCACGCCGACGACACGAAGGAAGTATCCCTTAGCGACTTCTCCGGCCGCAACCTTATTGTCCTCTTCTTTCCCCTTGCATTCACAGGTGTTTGTACCACAGAGCTGTGTTCCATGCGCGATTCTCTGGCGGACTTCAACAAAATGGATACGGACTTGGTCGCCATCAGCGTCGACTCGCCATTTACCCTGGCTAAGTTCAAGGAAATTGAAGAACTGAACTTCCCCCTACTCAGTGATTTCAATAAAGAAGTAAGCCGCCAATACGGTTCCCTCTACGATACCTTTGCCTTCGGGATGGAGGGTGTTAGCAAGCGTTCCGCCTTTGTCGTCGACAGTGAAGGCATTATTCGCTACGCCGAGGTGCTGGAATCAGCCGGAAATTTACCTAACTTTGCGGCCATCAAAGAAACTTTGAGCGGCCTTTAGCCGTTTGATTTAAAGTAAATTATTGCCAACCAGTATGTTACACGCCCACGATGGACAAGGACAAGAGGACGTCTTACTCGAAGAAGATATTGAAACGGGTATCGGTGAACCCGCTGACCTTATTGTCTATAACGATGACCACAATACCTTTGATTGGGTGATGAAGAGCTTCGAGGAGATCCTCGGTCATTCTTCCGCACAAAGTGAACAGCTGGCGCTGTTGATCCACTTCAAAGGTAAAGCCACCGTCAAGTCTGCCGCCATGGCCGAATTGCGCCCCAAGCGTGAAGCACTGGTCGATCGTGGACTTTCTGCCACCATCGAAGGAAGGTAACTAGTCAAACAGTCAGATAGTTTGCGCGATCTACTCCCTGACTATGTGACTGTTTGACTTCCTGACTCCCTGACTCCTCAATGCCCCTATTCCGCCTCGATCCGAAATTCCCAGAACTCTTTCCCGATCCGCTGCAAACCAACGGACAAAATCCCGCGTGCTTCGGCGGAGATCTTAGCCCCGAACGACTGTTCAACGCCTACCGACTCGGCTATTTTCCTTGGTTTACCGAAGGAGAGCCAATCCTTTGGTGGCATCCGGACCCGCGTTTCGTGCTGTTCCCAGACAAATTGAAGGTGAGTAAGAGTATGCGCCCTTACTTCAATCAGGAGAAGTACACCCTCCGCTACGACACCAGGTTCCGGGAGGTGATGAACGAGTGCCGTGAAACCTATCGCCCCGGTCAATGGGGTAGCTGGATCACTGATGACCTGACCGAAGGGTACGTCGGACTGCATGAAATGGGGATCGCCCACAGCGTGGAAGTATACGAAAACGACGAACTGGTCGGTGGCCTGTACGGGCTGGCGCTGGGGAAAATTTTTTTCGGCGAAAGCATGTTTCACCTCCGGCCGAATGCAAGTAAGTTCGCTTTCATTTCTCTGGTGCGTAAGCTCCGGGCCGAGGGCTTCCGACTCATCGACTGTCAGCAGGAAACGGCTCACCTAAAATCATTGGGTGGGGAAACCATCTCCCGGAAATCCTTCCTTGACCTGATCGGTATGATCGACGAGGAGGAGACGGTAAGGGGGAAATGGCAGGTGTAAAAAAAAACGAGCCCACAGGAAAATTCCCGTGGGCCCGCTATCGGATCAATAATGAATTAGCCTAACGACTACTTCATCTTTAGAGACTTCTCGTTCATACGAACATAGTCCATATTGCCGGCGGCCTTAGCCAGGTCCATTGACTTGGTGAAAGCGGCCATAGCCTCTTTCTTCATTCCCATGCCTTCCAGAATGATGCCTTCGCGGCGAACCATCCAGTATTTCTGATCGTCGCCAGCTAATTTGTTGGCCTTCTGGATGTAGGTAAGTGCGTCCTTCATTTTTTTCATGTTGCCAGACTCGGAAAGGAAAGTAGCAGCCTGGTAGTAATCGTTCATGCTTGGGCCAGCCATCATCTGCTCGATCTGAGCCATCACAGCATCCTTTGCATTGGTTTTTACTGAAAGGGCAGCCATGGTGTTGCCCCATGCCATCACGATGTCGGCACCGTCCATGGTGTAGTTCTGTACGTCGATGGTGAAGGTCTCAACGGGGCTGCCGGTGGCCATAGACTTTGCCATAACGGTAGCAGCAGGTGTTTTTTCCACGTAGCTGTTCCAGCTTCCGCCTTCGTAAGGGAAAAGCATAACTTCCCACTCGTCAGCCATCGGCTTGGTCAATACGGCGTAATCACCAGCGGCAAGTTCAGCACCACCAACCATTACTTTGTCAGTAAAGGTGAATTTGGTCGCCTGGTTGGCACCGGTACGCCAAATTTCACCGAAGGGTACGAGACCATCAGCGGCAAAAATTTCGCGACCTTTCATACCAGGGCGGCTGTAGGTGGCGTGAAAATCGGTCAGGCCAATCTTGGTTTCCAACTTCACGGTTGGGGAAGCAGAAGGGCTGTTAATTTGTGCCTGGAGGCCAGCAGTGAAAAGAAGGGCCATGGCAGCAAATGCCAGAGTAAATAGTTGCTTACGCATTGTATTGGATATTGGTTTGAGTTGGTAAAGTTACCTTCTGGGTAAAGGTCGCTTGTATCCCTTTTGTTCATTACGTCGGGTAATGAAACCTGAAACCTACAACCTGCAACTTGAAACCCAAATACTCCCTACCTTTCGGTATGCGTATTTCTCCCCGTCTCCGTCTTTGGCTCATCGGCCTTGTTTTATTGGTCGTTGTATTCTTTGCCGCCTTTCTCTGGCTGCGCCCACTGTTGCACATTGGTTCTGGGTATGCGGCGAAGCACGCCTGTAGCTGCCATTTTTTGCAGGATCGGGAGTTAGCAGAGATCAGCACGCATGACCTCAATTTTTCAGTGTTGGGCTTCATCAGCCTGAGCAAGCAAGACCAGGAAATCAGGTCTTCTTTTTTGGGGCTGGTACCCCGCAAGGCCGTTTTTCGGGAAGGCGTCGGTTGTACGTTGATCAATGACGAAAGCAAGGACTTAGTGGAGGTTCAGGGCGCGGACGCAGGTGCAAAAAACAGGGATGAAAGCGCAGTAGTCACCGGCCCCGCCGCGCTGGCCGAAGCATTGGACTTTGGCATGGCCCCGGTCCCCGGTGGAGAAGCACGGGGATTGGTCATCATGCAGGGTGGTAGCATCATCGCCGAACGCTACGCTCCCGGCTACGATCAGCATACCCGCTTGCTGGGTTGGTCGATGACTAAGACGTTGACGGCGATGTTGCTCGGGCAGGCGCTCCAGCAAACTTCCCCTGCACCTGCGGCTACACCTGCGGCTGCGCCCGAAAAATTAACGGCACGTAATCACCTCTTTCCTGAAGTTTGGACCGATAGCGCCCGCGCCGAGATTACCATCGCCGACCTACTTCACATGAACTCCGGCCTGGCCTGGAACGAGGCCTATGGCAGCCTCTCAGACGCCACCATCATGTTGCACGAACACGCCGATATGGCTAAATATGCCTACTCCGCTCCAGCGGTTGCAGCCCGAAATACGACCTGGAGTTACTCCAGCGGAACCACGAACATCCTGACCCTATTAGCGGATCAGGAACTCCCCGACCTTACCATTCAGCAACAGTTTTCGGCGCTGTACGCGGACATTGCCCCCAGCCTTCTTTTCGAACCTAGTCAGTCTGGCCTGCCCGTCGGCAGCTCCTACGGCTGGGCTACCGCCCGCGACTGGGCCAACCTCGGGCAGTTTATGCTGCAAAACGGCGTCTGGAACGGCGACACCCTACTCGCCCCCGGCTGGATCGATTACCTGCAACAACCCGCCATCGGATCAGACGAAACTTACGGCGCCCAGACCTGGCTGCCCGGCCCCGATATGCCCTCCCTGCCTAAAGACGCCTTCATGATGCGCGGCTTTCAGGACCAACGGGTATTCATCATCCCTTCCCGGAATATGGTGATCGCGCGCTTGGGGCACGGTGTGGACAAGTCTACGGACTTTGATGGATTGGTAAGCCGTATTATTGAACTAGACGCCATTGAAAAATGAAGATAGTCGTCAAGTAACTTGGTTGCTTAATTTAGTGGAGCCGAACGAGCGCAGCGAGCATCCCCCTGCGGTAGCCCAATCAAGAACCGAGCCTCCTGAATCGAGAATCGAGAATTTTCCGAGCGCAGCGAGCACCCACATGCAGCAGCCCAAATCGCCAATCGCCAATCAAATATCGCATATCCCTATCCTCTCGAGCGCAGCGAGCATCCACGTGCGGTAGCCTATCAATCTACCCACTACCAAGGGCGAAGCCCGTCTACCAAGAAAACGAGCGCAGCGACTTTTCGTCTAAACCTCGGTTACCGCGGTACTTCGATCGCTCGAACAATCTCCGAAATAACATCCTTAGCCCCAAACCCTTCCATCTCCCGTTCGGGGGTAAGAATGATCCGGTGGTTGAGTACGGGGAAGGCAACCTGCTGGATGTCGTCGGGGGTGACGAAATCCCGGCCGGCGAGTGCAGCAACCGCTTTGGATAGGCGAAGGATAGCGAGGGAGGCACGCGGACTGGCGCCAAGGTACAGGTCGGGGTGCGTCCTGGTGCGATGCACCAAGGCGGCGATGTAATCGAGTAATTCGTCCCTGATGAAAACTTTCTCAATCAGTGCGCTGTACTTAGCCACCAGCGCTTTGGTGAATACGGGCTTGACGTCCTCCTGCTGTACCTGACGGAAATCACTTCTGAAACGATACAGGATCTCCTTCTCTTCTTCGTGGTCGGGATAGTCGATGACAATCCGGACAAGGAAGCGATCGAGCTGGGCCTCAGGGAGGCGATAGGTGCCTTCCTGTTCGATGGGGTTTTGGGTAGCGATGACGAAGAAAGGATCCGCCAACTTGTAGGTGGTTCCGTCAACAGTGACCTGTTGTTCGGCCATGACTTCGAACAGCGCCGCCTGTGTTTTGGCTGGTGCGCGGTTGATCTCATCGATCAGTACGATGTTGCTGAAAACCGGCCCCTGGGTGAACTGAAATTTCGAGTCGGCCATATTGAACACCGTCGTACCTGTCACATCGCTGGGCATCAGGTCAGGTGTGAACTGGATCCGGGAATAGTCGGCAGCGACGGTCTTGGCCAGTAGCTTGGCGATCATCGTTTTTCCGATGCCGGGAACACCTTCTACCAAGACGTGCCCACCGGCTAATAATGAAGCGATGAGCAGGTCGATAAATTTCTTCTGGCCCACGATGAGCTTACCTATTTCGGTACGGACGTTAAGGGCGGCCTCGCGCAGTTCCGCGAGGTCGATACGGTCTGCGGGAGCCATTCCGGCAGCAATTTCCGGTTCCGGGATTTTCTCGGAAATAAGCTCCCCGAGGGAGTCGTCTGATGGGGAGGCAAAGTTTTCGGGAGCATTCGGTTCCGGGGCCTGGCCGGGGATTTCATCTTCGGGCATCATGCTTAATAAATCTTTAGGTGGAAGGTAGTGCTTTAGGAACTTGTTGTCTTTTAACGATCGTACAGCGGTTCGATCGCGCGGTAAAAGCGAACCAACTCATGATCTTCGAGATGTTTACGATTTTGTACGATCCGGATTTCGATGAGGGCACGGTTGGTGGTGTCTTCGGGGGCGCCGATCAGTTCTGCGAGGTTTTCGGGAGGGGGAGCGTTATCTTTCCAGCGGACCTTATAGCGATCCTGGAGGTGGAACCGCAGGCTGGCCAACTCTTGCCGCGCCAGGGCAATGTGGTGCCCTTTTTGGAAGACCAACCGGCTGATGGTATCGATGAAGCGCTTACTGGAATTCTCCCGCTTATTAATAATGGGGATGATCCGTTGCCGTCGTTTCCCCCGAAAGACGACATACAGCAAGGTGGCAAACAACAGGGTGTACCAGGCGAGGGCAAGTGGGCCTTGCTCCTGCACGTAGCTGAGGGCTTCGTTCCCCTTAAGCAGGTTTCGTCCGCCGTTGTAACTACGTTGGTTGTTGCGGGCGTTTTGCTGATTGCGCTGGCGGGCTACGGAAGGCGGTACCCGGCTGGCTTCATCCCAATACACCGGCCCGTCGCCCAATACGGCAAGGCAGGCTTCAGCATAAGCGTACTGCAGGCTGTCGACGAGGTAGTAATTGGTGAAGAATACCGGGTTGGTATGAAAGTAGAAGTTTCCTTCTCCCCAATTTAGCCTGGTGAAATTGATATTGTATTCGCCGAAGGTGCCAATGGCCTCATTGTCGAGGGCTTCATCACAGAGCATGCCACCGTTTAGGAAGGAGGTGGCTTTGTTATAAGGTTCATCTCGGTAAACGTTGTAGAGTTGATAGGCTTCGTCCGTAGCGTTTAGCTGGAAGGTGACCGTATCCAATTGTTCACTCAGTATTCTTTCATTGTCATCATAGAAGTTATAGTAACAATCGTTGCCGAAAAGGTGGGTAGACAGGTCTTCCGGTAGGTCGTAGGCGGAAATGAATGCGGAGTTGCCCTGCTCGACGAAGTCGAGCAACTCCGTTACCGAGGTTTCGGTATAGTAGGCATAGTTTCCGATAAATATGTAGTTGCCCGATTGCGCGTCTACGCCTTTCAGCGTAGCCAGGCTGTCCTCCAGGAAAACGAGCCCTTCGGGCCGCGCATCCATTAATTCATAGAGGGCATAGAGGTCAAATGGCTGCTTTTTGTTGTAGCGGTAGCTTTCCGTCCAATTAGTGAAACACCCGGAACATCCGGAGGCAAACAAGACCAGCAGCAGATAGAACACCCAGGTAGATGTACGGCCGTTAAACATAGGGGTCAGGTTTAGCGGTGGCTGCCTGTATGGAGGCGTTGAGGGTGGTGAATTTGCCATAAACCAGGCGGTAGCCCAGTCGTTCGATGGGGTATTTTCCGTACCAGAACCTTTCATAGTCGGCGGTAACCACTCTAAAGTCTTCCAGGAATGCGGTGCCGCGCAGCTGCTGCTGATAATCTCGGTTACTAAAATCACGGCGGTATTTGATCAGTCCACCGTCCTGAAGTTCCTTAAGCAATTGAATGTAAAGTAACCTGACCGCCACGTCATACTGGCCGGCACGTTCTGCCCTTTCCTGGAGGCTTACGGATACGCCTTCGGCAACGAGGTGCTCCTCTTCCAGATCGTCGATATTGATCTCATCCTGTTCCTCTTCTTCTCCGCGGGTTCGCTTGCGCATTTCTACATCCCCAAGGATGTGGAAAATAAAAAAGCCCAGCCCAGCCAGCAAGAGCACCAGAATAAAGATGGAAGTGCCGCTGGAAAGGTCAAAGGACCAGTTCTCGTACGCGTCGAAATCCCACCAACTTTCAGTATCTTCTTTTGGTGCCTCCTCTTTTTTATCCTGCTGGTAGGAGAGGTCTTCCTTCAGCTCCCGGTGCCGCTCTTCGGGGAATACCGGGCTTGGCTGGTTTTCCTGAGCCATAAAAGTGAAGGGCACCAGTAACAAACACAACATCCATCCGTTACGGAACGATCCCTTCCAACTAAGGAGTTGACGGGGGGGAACGGAAAAAAGTTGACGGGTTGGATGCATGCAATTATTCGGGAAGGTTGAAGATACGAGATGGAAGGGAATTAGCGCTTATTTGGGGTTCTGGTTCCTAATTGGTTATCAATCGGAGGCGGAATGCCGAATAAGTACTTTAGCTCTTATCCGGCATTTTTAGAACAGCCAACCTGTAAGAAAGCTGATTATACGTAGGTGCCAAAATTGCATCCCCAAAATTATACAGGTCATCATCTAATTTTAGAATTTATGTCAATGAACTATAACATGTGGCCAATTTTTCGCATTATTGCTAAGAATTTTTCACCATAAATCGTTGGGTGCATAATCTGTAACTCGACATAACCCACATACCTTATGAGCAAGTTTGATGAAAAACTAGCCACTTACGAGGCCGGACTAAAGAAACTCGACGCTAAGGCAGACATGGATCTGCTTCGTAAAGTAACCAAAGGCCTCGGCCCATCTATTTATAACAACGACAGCAATAAAGTAGCTTGCACCCAGAAGTCTGAGCTCGATCGCGTGGTCGCTAACTACTGCGTTAAGAAGCTTGGTGTTTCCGCTGAAGCCGGAGAAGCTGCCGTACAAGCTGTTTGCGCTGCCTACACCGAGCGCGCCAAGCACCGCGCGGTATTCTACTACATGGTAATGAAAAACCTGGGTAAGGAAAGCGTTTACGCGTAACCTCTTCTCTGCAGGACTGTCTTAGACATCCCCGCATCGGTCAAAGCCCGGCGGAACTTCGGTTCCCCGGGCTTTGTCGGTTTATGCTAACTATAGTTATTCCTGCCTGATGACGAGCCTTCCTTCCCGACCGTCCCGTATTACCTCCCCGACATACGCCGCAACCTGCTCAGGCATCAATATGTCCGCTGGAGGTATTTCGTTGTCCCAGCTAGAAGTGAGGGTTGCTCCGGGGGCTACCAGTGAAGTTCTGACGCCACTATCCCGCAGCTCCGTCTCCCAGCCTAGAAAAAGGCCACGCAGCGCATACTTGGTCGCCACGTAGGCAGTAAGGTGGGCGGGCCAGTAATCGGTGCCAAGCGATCCGATAACGACCAAATGCCCCTGACTCTTCTTCCGCAGCTCGGGGAGTACCCGGCGGCCTAACCGATAGTTGGCCCGGACGTTAAGTTTCCAGAGCTGTTCGAATTGGTCTTCTCCGCCCAATAATTCTCCGGGGGCAAAGGTTGCGGCGTTCAGGATAATTGCGTCATAATACTTTTGTGGTATCGCCAAGATGCCTGCTTTGGTCGCCAGGTCGGCCTGGATAGTTTGCACCGACTCTCCAAGTTCATCTCTAAGCTTAGACAGTCCCGATGCGGAGCGCGCAACTCCGACCACTAGCCAGCCGTGTCGCACGAAATATTCAGCACAGGCCCGGCCAATACCCCTGGTTACCCCGGTAATTAAAACTTGCTGGCGGTTCATTTTTGTTCGTTGAGTAGGATGGCACCGTCGTCAACAACAACTTCTCCCCGATAGCCGCTATCCGTCACCCCGATCTTAATGCCTCCCCACGCCCCACCACAATCACTGTGAATGATGGCGCCTGGGCCCAGCAGCAACCTTGCGCCGGGGTCGACATAAATTACGCCGCGGTCCGGTAAATGAAGGCGGTTGTTGATGCGCAGGGTCTGCCCCCGGCGAATAAAAATATCGGTATTGAAATCTCGGGCACCCTCCCAGTTTAGGTCTTTTGTTACCCGAACGGGCTCATTCGGATTGTACCGGCACCAGTAGGGCAGCAGCCATTTTCGCTGCCGTCCATTGATGTCGCTCATGGCAGCGTGCATCCGTCCGATCTGGCAAGGGGTGAGGGCTTTCTGATGGTTACTATAATCCATCAGGTTATTGCTGGTTTTGCCGGGACCGGTATTTTCTCCCCTGCGGCTCCAGTAATCGTTCCTATGCGTCGGCGTGTCGTCGCAACCATCTCGTGTCCAGGCGTGGTTTAGGGTAAGGGCGTGACCGATTTCGTGTGCTACGATACCCCGCAGTTCCCATGGCGGGCGGTTACTCTCCAACCAGCCGGTTACCTTAATGGCATCGCCCAGGTATATACCGTCGGTACCCGGTGAGCGAAAGGTCTTACTCGTCAGGCTGTCTCCGGGCGGGCCCATGATGAAAATATTTAGTACTGAATCTTTGTTGACGGCATATTCTCTGATGACACCACGATCGGCCCGGTTGCGGTGCTTTCCGGTATGGAGGTAGCCATACAGCTCATCGTCGTAATGCTCGTAGATGGCAGGTTCGTCAGTTCCTGGTTTATTTGCCAGGTTAAACAACAATCGTTTGGGCAATGCCGGTACCTCCATACTGTCTGGCTTGAGCCATAGTTCGGGTTGGGCTCGCATTAAGTCATTGGTGGCGTTCAGTACCTCTTTGATGTTCTTAACCGCCGCTTCGCCGTACAAAGGGTATAGGGTGTCGGAACTGTTCATGATGTGGAAGCTCACCATGAGGTATCGAATCGGCAGGTAGCGCTCGTTGGTTGTGTCGGGACGGTAGTGTGCCGGGTCCTTGTTTCGACTTTTTGGGAAATTGAATTCCGCTGGCCGCAGTACGCCCTCCGGCCGGAAACGCTCGTAAGCGAACGGCTCGTCCGGGTCCAAGGAGGCCAGCCCACTGGCAGGTACCGGTTTTGGCTTACAGGCCAGGGCGAGCAGAGGAAGCAGGAGGAGTGGTATAAAACGTAGCATAGGCGGCAGTTTCAGGAACTAGGCGTAAGTTATTTGTACGACGCCCCTAAAGGTCCAATACCATCGTCATGGTTTTGCCGTCGAAGGCAACAATCCGGAAACCCATCCGCTGGTACCACTGTGCAGCATGGTTGTCTCCATGAACACTCAGAGATACCTGCTTATCGTTTCTTTCTCGCAGTGCCTCCAGGAGGTAGTCCATCAATTGCTGGCCGATACCGGCACCACGTAAACCCTTTTTGATGGCAATGCCCAGTTCAGGGACATCTTCGGCCACAAAGCCATAGCCAGGCTCCGCTTTAGTGAATGTACGGGACCAAATGGCGCCGATTTCCTCCCCGTCACTTTTTACGGTAAAACCGAGGTCGCCCTCCCGCCCCCAATACTCGTAGTACCGGCGCATTTCAGGGCTTCGGATCGTTTCGAAGGGGATTGGCGGTGCGCCAGGAGGGTTATAAAAGGAAGAATGGAAAATATCGTGGAAAAATGCAGTGGTGGTATTTTCCAACGGATGAAAGCTCAGGTCCATAGTTTGATTAGTTATAAAAGACTCGTTTATTTCAGGTGACTTTTAATAATTGTGGTAAGTCGCTAATTTTTAGACGCTTCGTTCTTAATCTGGAGTGATCGAGCCAGCGGCTTCGAAATTGATGGTCTGCAAGTACCTTCATCTCAGCAGGCCGGTGCCTCAATAACTCAGTAAGACAGCGGTAAAGTACGATTATCTCCGTTTTTGCTAAGAAGGGCTAAAAATCGAAGTCATTAGGGTCGGGGCCGAAGTGTTCTCCTTTCTCTAATTCATCAATCGCAATCATGTGTTCCTCGGAAAGCTCGAAGTCGAAGATTTCGCTGTTTTCCCTGATCCGGCCCTGATTGGTTGATTTAGGGATAATAATGATCTCATTTTGCACGCACCAACGCAGCACTACCTGTGCGGGTGTTTTACCGTAAGCCGCGGCAATCTCTGCGAAGAGCGGTTCTTCCAGAAATTTCCCTTGCATCAACGGGCTCCAGGCAGTGATAGCGATGTTGTGCATGTCGCAGTAACTGATCGCGTCAGCTTGTACCAGGTACGGGTGGTATTCGATCTGGTTGACGACGGGCAGAATCTCCCCTTGTTCAGTAATGGCGGTTAGGTGTTCCTCCATAAAATTGCTCAGGCCGATGGCCCGGACTTTTCCGGCAGCCAGGGCCTCCTCCAGGGCGGTCCAGGCGGCCATGTAACCATCCACTGGCCAGTGTAGCAGCAGTAGGTCAATATATTCGGTGCTCAGGCGGGCCAGGGCTTCCTCAATGGCTTCGGTGGTGCGGCCGGCACGGATGTCATCGTTCCAGATCTTGGTCGTCAACCAGATGTCTTTCCGGGGAACATCGGTAGTACGGATTGCTTCACCTACGGCCTCTTCATTTTTATAAATACTGGCAGTGTCGATGTGTCGATAGCCAGCCGCCAGCGCCCAGTGGATGGCATCGATGGCTTCTTGTCCGTTGCCGGACTTCCAGACACCCAGGCCTAATTGGGGCATGTCTAGGCCGTTGTTAAGTTTAATGGTTTTCATGCAAGGAGTAACGTCGTTACGGCCCGTGGGGTTTTTTTATGGTCTTGAGTTTGTTGATTAGGCGCGGCCGCAGGTGCAGGGAAGGGGGGAATCTCAAAGGGTAATCGCTCCGCGAGAAACAGCACCAATTATGTGGAAGGGGAAACCGAAAACTTCTGGAGGTGTCAACCAGTAATACCGCCGCACCCAACCCCGCTTCTTTAATCCCTTACCCAGGACCTGCGGCCCCGCCCTGAAAGTGAATGGGCAAAGGGAAGAAGGGGCTGCCGCTGTTACTCCTCATGGCGCTGCGCTTACTCGCCGCAGATGAGCGGGCGTAGCGAGAGGATGGTGCTCGCGGGAATCCCTTTTTTCCTTCCTCCTTATTCCCTATTTTTTCGCCAGGTACTGCCCAAACCGGTCCATAACCATGGTGTGGGCCCGGGCCTGGGTGAGCACGTAGAGGTACCAGGGAAGTGCCGGCACGAACTCATGAATAGCCGAAATGACGTAGGCTCCGCCCAGCACCCGCCGGAACTCCAGCCAGCCATAGTCTTTACGGCGAACGAGCCGGCCACCATTAATGTAGAAAAGCTGGCGATCCTCGTCGCTCCGATCAGAGATGAACTGTAATTGCAACAGTGGAATCGATAAAAAGCTAAAGGTGGAAACGTCGTCCTTACTGGTCACACTGATTAGGGTCCGGAAAAAGAGCGGCAACCATCGTTGGTAGACCCTGGCCACGTAGGTAGCGGAATGACCATTGGGGTTGGGCAGGCGCTGAACACTCCGGACGGTATTCCTTTCTATACCCGTTACCTTTCTTCGCGGAGGTAAAGGGGGGAGTTTTTCCTTGCCGAATAAGGCTCGTCGTGCGGCCGTCCGGAAGTCTTCACGCTCTGGAAAGGCCGCAAGTAGTTCATTCGGTGTGGCGACTAAATCATGGCGCAAACTCTCCACCAACGGAGAAACCAGAGCTTGACTATTGTCGGTAAACAGGCTTACCCAAAAAGTGGAAAACCCAGGGCTGAAGAACTTCACCGGGCGGATAATCCGCTTTTTCTCAAGCAGATCTGCTACCGTACGGATCATCTCCATATAGGTGGTAGCCTCAGCACCGCCAATGTCGAAGGCCCGGTCAAACATTTCTTCTTTACCCAATACGAATTGCATCATGCGGAGTGCGTCGTCCAGCTCAATGGGATGGGTGGCCGACTGGCACCAGGCAGGACAAATAAGGACCGGAAGGCGCTCTACCAGTTTACGGATCATGGTGAAGGACGAGCCTTCGGCACCAACGATGATGCCGGCCCGCAGGGCCGTCACGGGAACCCCGGCAGCGCCAAGGGTACGCTCGACCTCCCACCTGCTGCGCAGGTGCCGGCTGAGCTCCTCCGTAGCCTCACAATCGGGCAAGAGCCCGCCCATGAATACTATTTGTTTTAGGCCATTAGCTTTGGCCGCCCGGCCAAAATTATCGGCCAGTAGTAGGTCTGTATCCTCAAACCCACCCTGGTGTAATCGGGTAGTGGGGACCATCGAATGTACCAGGTAAATGGCATAGTCTGCTTCGGACAAGGCCGCTGCGGTACTGCTGAGAGAATACAACTCCACCTGTCTCCATTCCGCCTTGTCGTAGCCGGAAGAGGGTTGCATTTTCCCTCTGCTGAGGGCAATGATCCGGTATTCGCGGTGGAACCGCTCAATGAACCAGCGGCCGATAAACCCAGTGGCACCAGCAATAACTACAGTAGGTCGTGGCATACCTTGTAAAGAAAGAAGAGGGGTAGAATGTTTTTGGGTTGTCAGGACATTAAGTTGTCGGGGTATCAAGTTGCCAGTAGAATGATACTTGATACCCCGACAACTCGACCTAATACCTCAAGTCTTCCACGTGATAACCGGGGAATTCGTCCTTATTAAAGGTAAAGGTAGTGGCCGCCAGGGCTACGTTGCCTTTCGTCCCTTTGAGCTGAAAGGTGAAATGTGCACCGTCGGGGGTGAAGGCTTTGATCGACACTAATTCTTTCTTTGCCTTGTCTATCATAAGACGAA
This sequence comes from Neolewinella sp., assembly GCA_047626445.1. Taxonomy (GTDB): domain Bacteria; phylum Bacteroidota; class Bacteroidia; order Chitinophagales; family Saprospiraceae; genus Neolewinella. The sequence goes on along the minus strand of JBLHRW010000013.1, from coordinate 10,007 downwards.
GCTTGGTGAACTCACTGTTGTTTCGGTCAACGGGTTTTAGCTCGATTGCCTGCAGAAGGCGACCTCCCACCACGTCCTGGTCCTGGAGGGCGAGAATATAGTTGTCACCCTTATAGAAATTGAACAAGGTCTGAGGGGTAAGCATGCCATTCATTTCCTCCGGATCCGGAAGATTGTTGATCATAACCTCCTTATTGCCGTGCTGAATGATGTAGGCGGCCTTATCGTTGATGATGCCTTCCTGATCTCCGAGGTTGAAACGGACCAGGTCGCCCTGGCGCTTGATTTTGCCGATTTGAGACTCTACCCGCTGGCCGGGGAAGGCAATGTCCAGTATGAAGTCTGCTTCCATCGTCTTATAGGCATCATACTTACTACGAATACTGTTAATTAAAGCAATTGCCTCAGGATCACTGTCCAGAGCATCAGTGTATTGTTTCTCCTGGGCAAGCATAAAGGTGCCTGGGAAGACTAAAAGGGCGACTAAAAGGGAAGAGAATCTCATAGGAATGTAGAATTTTACACTTATATAACGGATTAAGGAGAATGAGGGTGTTAATTTTGACGTTAATGTACCGTTAAACGTAATCGTTGGATGATAGGGAGTTTTGCCTATCGGATGACATTGGGCGGGATTTCTAGGGGAAGAGTGTACTTTTTTGGGCGTTTGTTAAACAAATGTCTCTCTTAGACTGATACCATTAGGTAGGTTTAGGTTTAAAGGCGTTTCTTCTTTATCCGACACAGTATTTTGTGTGCCTACAACCTTCAATAAGAAGTAAATTTTTTAATGAAATTTGATGACTCTTAATAATAATCAATTTGGCATTAGTGTCGGTGGAGGAAGTGATATTCAAGAACTCCGTTATAATCTACTCCAGTCTTGTAGCTGGCTTAATAATGGCACCCGCCAGTTATTACAGCCTTTTGGGATCACCCCCAAGCAGCACAATATCCTGAAAAATCTTGCCCATTGCAGCCCTGAATCAGCTTCGATTCAGGAGGTTCGGGAAGGTCTTGCCGACAAGATGTCTGACGCAAGTCGATTGATTGACCGGCTGGTTAAGAAAGGACTTCTGGACAAATTTCCCTCCGACCACGATCGTCGGAGCAATCGGGCCCGGATCTCTGATGCCGGACTTAGACTGTTGAAGGATATCAGCGTACGTAAAGAGGAGTTCGATCGGCCGGTCTATGACCGGCTTAGCCAAAATGAGGTACGTCAGCTTAATTCACTGTTATCTCAGTTGAAGCCGTAATATTTTCCGGTTTCTCGTCGCTATTATTGGTGTAGCCAGGGTATCCTGGCCGTAGGTTACTTTTTATGCCTTTATGCACTATACCTTTAAGCTATGAACTTACCCGCCAAAATGGCCTGGCGTTACTTGTTTGCCCGCAAGTCAACGAATGCAATCAATATTATCACGTTGATCGCAGCTTTCGGCGTAGCGATCGGCGCAGCGGCTTTGTTATTACTACTCAGTGTGTTCAACGGCTTTGAAGACTTGTTTCTGGGGATGTTCAATAACCTGAACCCTGATGTTCGGATTATTGCCACGGAAGGAAAAACCTTTGAGCTGGACGAGGAGACCTTGGATGGCCTTTACCTACTGCCGGGGGTTGAGGTCGTCTCTCAAACCCTGGAAGAAACAGCTATTTTTAGCTACAATAACAAACAAAGTGCTGCCCATATCAAGGGAGTAGATAGCTTCTACCCGGAGATAAACGGTATTGACACAATGGTTCAGGAGGGTAAATACGACCTCGATGTTCCCGACAGCAGAGTATCTGGCGCTATTGTTGGCAAACAACTCTCCATCGTGTTGGGGATTGATCCATTAAATCAGTTTGAACGCCTAACGGTCTTTATGCTTCGACCAAAGCCGAAAGGAAGCAGCTTTCTTACGACCGGAAGGAGCAATTATCGGCGTCAGGATTTTCAACCTACGGGCATCATCCGCAGCCAGGAGGCATTCGAGAATCAGGCCGTATTGGTCAGTATTGGCAAAGCAAGGCAATTACTGAGTACCAGTGATTCTACGGTGTCTTCGCTGGAGTTAAGGCTCGCTCCAGGCTTCGAGAACAAGGGCACCTATAGAAGCATCCAGGCCTATATGGGGCCCGGGTTTGAGGTGAAGAACCGCTACGAGCAGGAGAACAGCATCCTGAAACTTATGAAGGTCGAAAAGTGGGTCGGCTTCGCCATTGTCAGCCTGATGATGATACTGATAAGCTTTAACCTTGTCGGAGCTTTGTGGATGATCGTGCTGGAAAAAAAGCGAGACATCTCTATCCTCAGGAGCTTGGGAATGACCAGCGGCAATGTTTCCGGCGTTTTTGTCCGAGTGGGCCTCATGCTTTGTGGTTTGGGTTTACTAACGGGTTTTTTATTGGCTTCCGGCTTATTCTTCTTGCAGAAAATGTTCGGCCTGATCAGCCTGCCGGGGATGATGCAAGAGGCTTATCCCATCTCTTTTCGCTGGTATGACTTCCCCGTGGTGGCTGGTACCGTATTACTGATCGGCCTGATTGCCTCCCTGCTGCCTGCGCAGCGGGCTGGAAAGATCGATGCAGTGATCATGGAAGAGTAAAGGTGCGCAAATCATCGCTGTGCCCGAGTTATACAGCTTCCCTTAGCCTTCGATGTATGTTAATTCTAGCAAAGTAGGCAAATATCACAAAATAGCCCCCAACACCTATTCCTAGGTATTGGGGGCTATTGGTGTTGGGTCCTAAAATTAATCCAGGGCCAATAAGATCAAGCCATAGGCATCTTAGCCTCTGCCCGATAGAATTCCCGGAAGGTGATCATCCGCTGTTTCTCTTCGTCCCACAGCTTATTGAACATCATTGGGAGGCTCTGGAAAAAGCCAACTTTAGTGACGTAACGCTGAAGCACCGGATTCTCTTTCGCGCAACGGCGAAGGTTATAATTCGGAATCCGGCTGGAAAGGTGATGGATATGGTGGTACCCAATGTTGCCAGTCAGGAAGTGAAGGAAGCGAGGGAGCTTGTAAAAGGAAGCGCCCTTGATGGCGGCAGTAAGATAGTCCCAGTTCTTAGTCCACTGCATGTAAGTATGCTCATGCTGGTGCTGAACGTAGAAGAACCAGAAGGCAATGATGCCGAAGAAGAAGATGATGGAACCCTGTACGATTAGGAAAGCTTTCCAACCAAGTAAAAAGCCCATGCCGATGTAGACCGCAGCAATCAAAAAGTTATTGAGATGCTGCTTACGGTGGATGGGGGACCAGCCTTCGAAAGTAATGGTGGGGATGCGTAACATCACCCCAAGGTAAATCACGGGTACAATGATGAACATCACGACCGGAGAGCGGAACAAACGGTACTTAAACCGTGGCCATTTGTCCAACTTGCGGTATTCCTCTACCGTAAGGAAATCGATGTCACCAATGTCACGGTGCTCCAACTGGCCGGTGTGTCCGTGGTGGAAACTGTGGACTCGGGCCCAGTAAGTGTAGGGAATGGAACTGAAGAAAGAACAAACAAAGCCGATAGCATCGTTTACACTGCGCTTCTTCAGGAAAGAGTAATGGCCACAATCATGCTGGATGATGAAAATACGAACCAGGAAAAAAGCATTGATTGCACCAAGGCCGATGGTCAGCCAAATAGAATAATCTACACTAAAGTACATGGCGATCCAAAGTGCAACAAAAGGGCCGAAACTGCTAAACAGTTGCCCAATTGCCCGTCCGGTATTCGCCTTCTGATACTTGGCGACGATGGCTTTCCAATGCTGTAGCCTCTGATTGATCTCCTCGGGGCTCGTTTCGATAGAACTCTGCACGTGCTATTAGTTTTGAATGATTAAATGTCAGGGCTTCTCGTGTATAGGCCGTAAGGTAAGAAATCCTTTCGAGCAAGAGAGTAGTGAGAAAGCGTCTTGACAAAACACTGACCCCGGCCAAAGACATAAGCTTAAGGCCGGGGTCATACTTGTAACGTGTCCAGGCGATAAGTGTTTTAACTTTCCATCAGGAGGAACGTTGCGACATTTGGCCATCCGCCTTTCCAACCAGTAATTGCGCCATTTTTCCTTTTTATCTTGCCAGGTTTGTGGCCCTGATGTTTTTGTGCTTCGCCATTTCTACGCTTTCCAGCTCGACTAAGCTCATTCTTTTGGGGGGAACCTTCCGGCAGGTGGGAGCGTACAATTTCCTTTTTCTCTTTTGCCCAGGCTTCCATTTGCGGCTTCAGATGCGTCTGGATACGTTCTAGGTCAGCCTGGTACTTAGTAGTAAGGGCTTTTAGCTCGGCAATGTCTTCGGTATGAGCTTCACGCCAAGCCTCCCCTAAGGCTTTATGTGCTTCGAGTTGCTCCGGAGTAGGGCGCTGGCCGGGCGTGCCTGCCCCTTCTTTACCACGCAGCTTTGCTCCCGGCTTGTTTTTAAACACCTCCCGAAGGCGATCAAGCGCCAGTTGGTCTTCAGCGGAAATAAACTGGTTCAATTGGCCTCGGGCAGCCTTTATTACCGGAGCGATTTTATCCTCTTGGTGTGCTTGTAAGGCCTGCTTTAGGGCCTTTTTGTCTACCGATTCCCGGGCGGCCTTTCTTTCGGCTGCGAGTTTCGCGAATTTTTCCCTTTGTTCAGGGGTTAGTACCGCCTCAATGGCTTGTCGGTTCTCCTCTCGGAGTTGTGTCATCGCTGTACGGTCTGGTCTGGTTCCTCGCACCAGTTCTCTAGAGGCTTTCGCCTTCGCCCGGGCTTCCGTCTTGATGGTTCTGATTTGCTCCTGCTGCTCGGCCGTTAGGTCGAGTTGTGAGTAGAGGTCAGGACTTTTGTGGCCTCTTTCCCCTTGCCCTGGTTGGGCGGCTACGATGGTCATTGCTAAGAGCAATACCAGGGTCGTCATCATTAATTTACGCATAAAATCGTTTTTTAGGAGCCTGTCAGAAAACCTGGTTCCTAATCGATAACGAGCAGTCGTAAGGTGGCCGTTCGCAGGTCGGAAGTAGGTTTTTTTGACGAGTTCTTATGGTTCGTAGGTTAGATGATGTAGGAAGGCGAAGGTTTAGTCGAAGCCGAATAATTTTTTCATTTTGTCAAAAATGACCGTATTCTCATACATCCCCGCAAAGGCTTCTGCACCGGGGCCGTAGGCAAAAACCGGAATGAGGTCACCCGTATGATAATCTGAGGTGAAGGCTCCGTCGATCTCTCCCATTTTAGACCCGTTTTGGATCGCGTAGCCGCCGGTCTCATGGTCGGCCGTAACGATGACTAATGTCTCTCCGTCTCGTTCCGCAAAGTCGAGTACCGCTCCGATAGCATTGTCGAATTCAATCATTTCAGAGATGATGTAATCACTCTTATTAGCGTGGCCGCCCCAGTCGATCTGAGAACCCTCAATCATTAGGAAAAAACCTTTGTTTTTGGTGTCTCTTTTATCCAGGAAGTCCGGAGCTAACCGCGCCGCAGGTACCAGGTAGTCCCGACCCTGAGAAAAGGGGAGCGGTTCGGCGTCGGCGGTGAAGTAGGCGTAGTTCTTCGTCGGCGAAGGACTGATGTCCTGGATGTCTTTCTTTACGAAGTTGTCAACAGCATAATTACGATTTTGTAACTCCGTGATGAGCTGACGCTTATCCGTCTTCCGTCGGTTAAAGAACCTAGCACCACCACCGATGATAAGGTCGATCTCCGTTTTTAGAAAGTCGCTGGCGATCTCCTCATAGTTTTTTCGCAAACGATTATGGGCAACGAAACTGGCCGGCGTAGCGTGCACCACTGAACTGGTCGATACCAGGCCGGTGGGCAACCCGGCTGCTTCGGCAAGTTCCAGGATGGTGACGACCGGTAGGGTGTCCATATCAACGGCAATGGCGCCATTATACGTCTTAACTCCGGCACTGAAGGCCGTGGCGCCAGCAGCAGAATCGGTGACCAGGTTGTCTCCACTGTAAGATTTGTGAAGCCCGATAAAGGAAAAACGTTCCAGGTTCAGCTTATTTCCATTACTGTAAAGACCGGCAGAAATTTGCGTGACTCCCATACCGTCCCCTATCATTAGTATGATGTTTTTTGGGCGGCGCTCCTTAGTCGTGGTATCATCAGGCGCGGCCGCAGGTGCTGTAGCGGGAGTGGGAGGAGCAATGACCGTAGAGGTGGTAGTGCCTACGGTATCGGTAGGTGCCGGAGGACAGCTCATCATCAGTAAGCAAAGACTCAGGCTAGAGAGGGCGACTTTTATGTTCATCCGGCAAAGATAATATCGCAGCTGGTAGATGGGGTTGAGTTGAGGTTGATCCGATGACGACAGGTATTTATTTCGCGTCCCTAAGATAACCTTTGCTCTACTATCTTTATTCTATTGATCAAAGCCTAGCCATGACCGCAACAATCTCCAGCTACCAGGATTACGACGCTTACGCTCCCGATGACTACGTAGTATGGCGGCAACTCGCCGAGCGCCAGTTTAACGCGCTGCGCGCGGTCGCCTGTACCGAATACTTGAAATGCCTTGATGAACTGGAAGGCCGTTGGGCGTAAATTAAAGGCGAGTGTGCTGTGCTCCTAAGAACGCCCGGGGCACAGCCCACTCGACCCTGCTCCTTAACTCACTTTGCTCCTGCGGCCGCGCCCCACAAAAAAATCGCCCAAGATCAATCCGCTATCCCCCACGTGTCCTACCTTGCGTTGGTGCGCCTGATTATCCTTACTTTTCTCTTACTTCCCGCCTTCGCTTTGGCGCAACCCTACGGCTTTCTATCCTGGACGGTCGGTGATGACTTGCCCGCAGCTGAAGTAAGTGCCCTGGCGGAGGATGCCTTGGGTAATCTTTGGGTCGGTACCCAGGGTGGGGGAGTGGCTAGGTTTGACGGCCAGTTCTTTACCAATATGAGCCAGGAGATGGGCTGGCCAGGAAGTTCCATCGAAGCAATTTTGGTCGATAAGGCAGGAGGTATTACCGTGCGCTCCGATCAAGGGACTTATCGGTTGCCAATAGATTCGGTACGATTTATCAGCGCGGGTATTGGCCTCCTTGGAATTAACGAATCACTACCTGATCTCACGTCTGTTGCTGCTCGTCTTCACGCGGCTAATCTCGGTCTTCCCGTATTCACGGCGATGGGTATTGCCGGGAAGAACTACCTGGCGGGTACCGCCTCCGGCCTGCTGCTGCTTGACCCGAAAGGGCAAATCCTGGAACGTTACGGTGCCCCTAACGACTTGCCCGGCAACCGTGTAACCGCCATCATCACCGATCGGCAAGGCCGGAACTGGATCGGCACCGACGGCGGGTTGGCCCGAATGATCCCCACCGGTATCCGCCACTTCGCCGGGGGTGAAACCGGCCTGGCCGGCCAGCGAATCACCGCCGTTACCGTCGGAAAATCCGGACGATTATGGCTGGGCCTGGACCGTGACGGGCTGCAATATCTCGACAGTGCGGGCTTCGCCCGCCCAGCCATCGATGACCAAGCCCAAGGACGATCGATCACCGCCATCGCCCGTGATACCGCCGGCTGGATCTATACGGCCACCAACGGCCGTGGCATTATGGTGCTCCGCCCCGACAGCTTAGAAGTGCAGCGTCTGACCATGCGCTCCGGCTTGCCGGATGACCGCTTGTTGACGCTTTTACCCGACCAAGAAGGCGGTATTTGGGCCATCAGTTACGACCAGGGTGTGGGCTACGTCCGTTACGAAGACTCCCTGTTCACCATCGTACGGTACGGAGCGGACGAAGCATTACCGCTTAACGAATTCACCGCAGCACTCCGCCTGCCAGGCGGAGATTTGTTGCTGGCCAAGGCCACCGGCGGTCTCCTGCGCTGGCGACCAGGCAGCCTGGTCGCCGAATTTGGCCTGAGTAATGGCCTGCCCGCCGGAGAGATCACCACCATGGCCCTGCGGCGGAAGACGCAGCTTTGGGTCGCCGTAAACGGACGGGGCTTGTTCTACACGGATCTACGAATGGACAAACCCGTTTTTGTCGCCCCACCAGCACGCATCGGCCCCGTCTCTGGTAGCATCCGTCAGATCCTACTGCCGGATGATCGCCCTGAAGTATGGTTGGGGACCGACCGTGGCCTGGAGCAGATCTTCCTCGACCGCGACGGTCGCCCCGACTGGCGCCGCCAGTATGGCCGTGCCGAAGGGTTTCCCGCTGCCGAAACGTTGCCGGGCGCGGCGGCCAGTTCTACCGCCGATGGCCTGCTTTATTTTGGGACCTCTAACGGCCTTGTTCGTTACGTCCATGATGACGGGGACGGCTACCTGCCACCACCTCCTACTTACCTGCAAGAGGTCAACCTTTTTTACGCACCGCTGCAGTCAGCCGATTACCGTTTGGAGAAAGGGATACCCACGTTTACGGCGACCAACAACCACTTCAACTTTCGCATTGGCGCCGTTGATCTGACTTACCCAAACCGGCTGCGTTACCAGTGGCAACTCACGGGCGCAGATCCGGATTGGTCGCCACTGGCGGCCGAAACGGCGGTCCGGTACGCCGGGCTGGTGCCGGGGCGTTACCACTTCCGGGCCAGGGCTACCACTGACGATGGAAAGACCTGGGGAGACCCCGCAGGATTCAGCTTTATTATCGCTGCTCCGCTGTGGCGGCAGGGGTGGTTTCTGGGTTTAATGACCCTGATGGCCGCCGGGGTGCTGGTCGGAGGCTTTTACGCTGTTTATCGCCGTGTCCAGCGGGAGGAAGCCCGGAAGCGTCGGCACCTGGAGGCAAAGAATCAATTGTTGATGCTGGAGCAAAAGGCTTTGCAACTCCAGATGAACCCCCACTTCATCTTTAATGCCCTCAACGGCATTAGGGGCTTGGTAGACGGGCAACACGATGCCGAAGCCCGGGCACAGATCACCCGGTTTGCTACCCTGATGCGGGGCATCCTTAACAACAGTCGGCGAGAAACTATCTCTCTGGCAGAGGAAATTGCGACCCTGAACGACTACCTGAAAATGGAACAGTTCTGCCAGGCCTTCGAATTTACCTTCGCCATTATTCCGCCAGAAGGTGTCGAGCCCGAAGAGGTGAACATGCCCTCGATGTTGCTGCAGCCTTTTCTGGAAAATGCCGTGCTGCATGGCTTGTCGACAAAGGAAGGTGCGAAGCACATTGACGTAAGGTTTTTGATGCGCGGCCGCAGGATGCAGTGTACGGTAACGGACAATGGGATCGGCCGCGCAGCGGCCGCCGCGCGCAAGGTCGGTCGCCCCACCAGCCACAAATCTGTCGCCCTCGACGTTACCCGCCAACGGCTCAAAGCAATGAAGGGACGGATGGAGATTTCGGATGTGGCCGACAATAACGGCGCTGTGGCGGGTACGGAGGTGGAGTTGTTCTTTTCGGTGGATACTTGGTGAAGTGGATTTACAAGAAGCATATTAGCAAGTGTCGGCTGACCTAGGGATTAAGGTGTTCGGTTTGACTCAATTTCTACACTCCGTTTTTTGGTTAGTTTAAAAGTATATTTAGTTAAGACAGAGCACTATTGGTCGAGTTCATAAATATTCATCCATTTAACTTGCCATCGCGGCGCTGTACTTTCCGACTGAAAACCTCACGTAGCTATGGTTATGATCGGCTTTCAGTTAGTCGTCCAGCACCACGCTGCCGGCGTTCTAACTAGCACCAACTTCAATCTTGACGCACTAGTTTACAGTGCACTAGTACACTGTAAACTAAGTTTACATGCATTCAGGTTGCCTTGATTTCGCGTAGCGAATACACAATAGTTACCCTGGACGAAGTCCGGGGTAACGAACCCAAGGATTAACTTGACGACGCTTCGCGTCGTTAAAAAATAGGGGTCCTTTCCGTTACCTGGGACTGCGTCGTTCCTCCTTGCCCCAGGCAACTCAAGTGCAGTCGCTACGCGACAAACAGAGACATTCAAAAACTTAGTTTACACTGTACTAGTGGTCTGTCAACATTAAATGTTGGGGTAATCTGCGATGCCTTTTGGTGCTGAATTTCGTTGAAGAACTCCTTCCGTAGCTACGGCTATGCAAGGAATCCTTCGC
>JBLHRW010000012.1:0-28643 GCA_047626445.1 Neolewinella sp. | reverse complement strand
CGCCGGCAGGCAGGTGTGGCGGGATATCATGTAAGGTGTAGGAAGTCTTTTGAGCGCTAAAAACCGTCGGGGAGAATCCCTATCAGACGGAACACCCTAGGTCTAGAGGTTCTCTTTTAATCCTGTCTAATATAGTTTCCAATTCCTTATTTCTTACATTTTCATAAATGACCTCCATCGATCCATCAATATCGCTTTTAATATCTTCGGTCTTCTTTAATGCAGTGTTTATTTTTTTCAGCAGCTGAGTCATTCTAATTTGAGCGATCGATACATATATCGCAACTAGTACTAATAAAATAGAAAAGACAAATCCCCAAAAGGTGAAAGAATTTCCTAGCCCGTCAAGTTGATTACTTATTCCATTACTCTGTCTAGAAAGATCCGCACTCAGGTTATCGTATTACTTTTCTATGCGATCTTGATCTTTTAGAAGACTAGTTATTACCAAGTTTAAAGAGTCCACGCTAATACGGTGCTGTGCTTGTGATTGAGTAAAGCGAGATTCTAAATCCGTGACCTTCGAACTAAGTCTTTGGCCATTTAGAAAAAATGAAACGCTAACAAATATCAGTAGAGTTAGGAGGTGCTGCTTGTTCATAAGCATAAAAAACCTAGTTCTTTAAAAAGTTGCATTCTCCATTTTTCATAAAATCATATTGCTAAGCCTTTCTAGTCTTTGAATCAAAAAAATATCGTTCGTTCGCACGATCAGTTACTTGCTGCCTCAGTTCTTTTGAAATGGGTTGCTTTTTCAATTTGCTTTATTATTCATTCTGGCAAACGCATTAGACTTAACAATCCCGATTACGTACTCGGCTAAGAGTGCGTTGTAAAGCTCTTCCCTTTCTTCTTTTGTAATTGCCCCCTCATTCTTCAAGTTGGCTAAGTAATCTACACGTTCTTCTTCAGCTTCAGTTGCTTTGAGCGCAATAATCGCTTCATCAGTAGGCTGGCTACTAAGTAAACTGATGACCCGACCAAGAATTGATATTTCAGCGGCCATAAAAGTGATTTGGTGTCACTAAGATAACGCTTTTAACCCAATGGGAAATTATCTGTTATTTCTGCATCCAACCGTTCCGGAAAAGAAATTTTCGATCAATAATGCGATCAACAGCATTGATTTTCAGCACGTGGATTGTTCCTATGCCAATGTCAGAAGTTGCGTGTAGTTCTCCATCCTCAGTATAGAAAAAATGATCATTCCAACTATTAATCCTAGGGTTGAACAAAGGTGTATTCTTAGGAGGATTTCCAGAATAAGAAGAAATATTAGGCCCCTTGTGCAGGTTGCAATAGATACAGCAAAATGCTAGATTTTCAATATCCGTTGTACCTCCTAGTTTTTCGCTGATTATATGGTCACACTGAAAATTAATCATACCTGCTGCTTATGGAACGGCACAATATTCACATAGATCATGAGATCGGTCAGCAACAAGTTTCCTCAGGCCATCAGAAATGTAGGTTCGCCTCATTTGCTTTTGATTCTACCGTAAGCAATAGCCTTCGCCCTGATCATAAGGTGTTGGGCCATTAATATAGCATCAAGCTCTTGCTGGTCAACAGAGGAAATGCGTCCTTCCTTACTTAAATGAGCAAGGTGGTCAATTCTTTCTTCTTCTCTTGAAGTAGCCTTCATATTCAAGATTTCCTGAGGAGATGGGCTTGTTGCCATGAAATCAATCATGCGACCTAATAATGTCGTTTCCGCTACCATGAATAAATTATTGTTCACTAAGATAACGCTTCCCCCCCAATAAAAAGTTGTTCCCCTCAGCTTTCAACTGAAGCCGAAGCTACTAACTCCGCCCCCCGCTCCGCAATCATATAGACCGGCGCATTCGTATTCCCACTCACAATGGTAGGCATGATGCTGGCGTCAATCACCCGGAGGCCTTCGATGCCATTTACGCGCAACTGATCGTCGACCACCGCCATGTCATCGTGGCCCATTTTGCAGGTACCGACGGGGTGGTAAATCGTTTCCACCTGTTTCTGAATGTGGAGCCAGATGGCATCGTCGGAGCTGATGTCGGGTGGGGAGAAGCGACGTTTCAAGAAAGGCTTGAATGCGGAAGCCTCCATCACCTCAAGGGCTTTTTTTGTGGCTTCTATCATTACCTGGCGGTCGTCTTCGTGGCCGCAGAAGTTGGGTTGGATAATCGGGTGATCGTTCAGGTGGCGGGAACGCAGGTGCAAGGTTCCTCTGCTCTTCGGCCGGAGCAGAGATGGGAGAATGGAAAACCCATCTCTGTCGGTTGGGAAGGTTTTGTAATTATGAAAATCCGAGCCGTAGCCTTCCCCAACGTGGAAGGAGGAGAAGTGAAACTGGTAATCTACCCGGTCTGGGCTGAGGGACGTAGAACCGAAGGCCACCGCCTCCAGCGGACTACTGTTGAGCACGCCCCGTCCCCGCAGTAAATAATCAACGGCCGCACCAGCCAAGGATAAGGGGCGTCCATAGTGGTTCTGCCCCTGCTGCTGTTTGGAGAGCGCCCCGATCGGGACGAATAAATGGTCTTGTAAGTTTTTCCCGACTCCCGGTAACTCCCGCACAAGGTCGATACCATGCTGCTTAAGCTCCTTCTGGTCACCGATGCCGGAGAGCATCAATAGCTGCGGGGAGGCGAAAGACCCGGCGGAGAGCATCACCTCCCGGCTGGCATGAAAAGCCTGCGGCGTCTTTCCTTGTTTTCCGGCCAGTACGCCGATGGCACGGTCGCCCTTGATCAGGATTTTACTGACGTGGGTATTCGTTAGTACCGTCAGGTTTTTGCGCTTCATCACCGGTTGCAGAAAAGCGGTGTAGGCGGAGTGTCGCTTACCGTCCTTAATGGTGAACTGGAAGATGCCGGCACCCGCCTGTTTTTCTCCGTTATAATCGTCGTTACGCTCGAAACCGGTTTCCGCGCAGGCGTCTACGAAGGCCGCCGCGAAGGGCGAACGATACCGGCTTGGGAACTCAACGTTGAGTTCGCCACTTTGGCCGTGGTAGGCATTATTGATGTCGACATTCTGTTCGTGACGGCAGAAGAAGGGTAGTACATCGTCATAACTCCAGCCCTGGTTGCCGAGTGCGGCCCAGTCGTCGTAGTCGGCGCGGTTGCCGCGCACGTAGGCCATGGCGTTGGTGGAGCTGCTACCGCCAAGGACCTTACCCCGGGGCAGATAGATTTTTCGTTTCAGGAGTTGCTCCTGGGGTTCGGACCAATACCCCCAGTCTACCGACGTCCGATGCAACTTCGGGTAACCAGCCGGGATGACAATATTGGGGTTACGGACGGGGCCTCCGGCCTCAATCAACAACACCTTATTTCCCAGGTCAGCCGAGAGGCGATTTGCCAATATGCAGCCGGCGGAGCCGGCACCGATGATGACGTAGTCGTACATATAGAAGATAGTAAGTAGTTCGTAGTCAATAGTCGGTAGTCGGTAACCTTGTAGCATACGTGATGGGAACTACCCACTACCTTACTACCCATTACGAACTACCTACTAATTAGGCAATCATATAGCCCCCATCAGCCGTAAACACGCCACCGGTGGAGAAGCTGCCGGCAGCAGACGCGAGGTACAGGGCCAATCCGACCATCTCTTCCGGCTGCGCCATCCGACCCGCAGGGGTCTGACTGACGAAGTGGTCCAGGATTTGCTCGTTTTGCCACAGCGCGGAGCTAAATTTTGTCTGGATCAACCCAGGGCAAATCGCATTACTCCGGATACCGTCGCTGCCCCATTCCCGGGCCTGACTCTGGGTGAGCATAATCAACGCCGCTTTACTGACGGAGTAAATGCTCATCATCGGCGAAGGTTTCATACCCTCCACGGAGGCAATATTGATGATCGAACCGTGGCCTCGCTTGGCCATGCTGGGTTTACACAGGTTGGCCAGCAGCATGCAGGCCCGAACGTTGACGTTCATGACCTTGTCGAAGACCTCTCCTGTCATCTCTTCAATGGGGCCGAAGACGGGATTGGTCGCTGCATTATTGACCAGAATGTCTATCCCACCATATTTTTCGGTGGTTTTTTCTACCAGGTTTTTCAACTGGGCCTCGTCGCCCACGTGGCAGGCGATGCCGATGGCTTCGAAGCCGTCGGCCCGAAATTCGGCGGCAACTTCATCAACGGCATCCTGTTTACGGCTACTGACGACTACGTTGGCGCCCTGCTCCGCCAATCCTCGGGCAATGGCTTTACCAATGCCTTTGGAGGCTCCGGTGATGACGGCGACGCGGCCGGTAAGATCAAATTGTTGGGAGATGGACATGCGTTGGATTTTGGGAAAGCGTAAAGTCGGGAATTTTTAGCGAATTTTCGCTACGGCAGGTCGGGAATTCAGTATTGTGTAAAGAATCTTCTTTTCTCCGCGCTTCTCCTTTTCTCTTCCTGCTCCGCGCGAGAATGGTACAAGTTCTCGCGCGGAGAAAAAGGAAAGGAAGAGACGCGCGGAGTTCGTATAGGTGAGACCTTGCCCCCTTAAACCTTTCTTTGCAACAGCGGCCGCGCCCTTATTTAGATTGATAGATGTGATAGGAAGTAGATTGATCGGCTCCGCAAACCGAAGCTCGCTCCGCTCGTATGGCAGCTGCACGAATGTAGTGAGCGCCAACTTACGGTAGCGCATTAAATCTATCACATCTATCAATCTACCACTCTCTACCTTTACGTCATGAAAGGCCACCTCTACCTCATTCCTTCCCCGCTCGGCGACAACGCCCTGCACACCATTCCACAGGCTACGATCGACATCATTTTGCCCATCCGCCATTTCGTGGTGGAGACGGGAAAAGTAGCCCGAAAGTTCCTGAAAGAGGTGGGGGTCCCCCTACAGGAATGCGAATATTACGACCTTAATAAGCGGACGGAAGCGCGGGACCTTCCAGAGATGTTGGAGGCGACGGCGCGCGGGTCCAATGTAGGGTTGTTGAGCGATGCGGGAGCGCCGGGAGTCGCTGATCCCGGGGCGAAGTTGGTACTAATGGCCCACCAACGCGGCATCCGGGTCATCCCGCTGGTTGGCCCTTCGGCCATCCTGATGAGTGTGATGGCCGCCGGCCTGAACGGACAGTCTTTCACCTTCCAAGGTTACCTCAGTCCGAAGCGGCCACAGCTGGCCAAAGACCTCCGCCAGATCGAAGCCGCCAGCCGCAAAAGCAATACCACCCAGCTCTGGATCGAAGCCCCTTACCGCAACCAGGCCACCGTGGAAGTCGCGATTGAAAGCCTGCATCCGAACACCCTCTTCTCCGTCGCTTGTGACCTGACGCTGGAGAGCGAGTTCATCTTCACCGGCCGGGTAAAAGACTGGAAGAAGTCGGTAGGCGCAGAACTGCAGAAGCGGCCGGCGATGTTTCTGTTGCTCGCGTAGCTATGCCTGTGGACAAGCATTTTTTGATCTGTACCTTCACCAGCATAAAGTCGCTACCATTTATGTCAACCACTCCCCCGACCACCGCTGCGCCGACGCAGGAGGTGCTTCGCGCCCTCCTTGCTTCACAACAAGCTTTTGCTCCCCGCGTCCGCGCCCAAAAAGCATCGGAAAGAATCGAAAAGCTGAAATTGATGCAACGCTACCCTGGAATTGGGTGGTAAGTCTCCGGCCATTATCGACAAGGACATCAATCTAAAAAAATCGGCCAATAACTCCGTTTGGGGTAAGTGCTTCAATGCGGGGCAGACCTGCATCGCGCCCGATTACCTCCTGATCCATGAAAGCATTGCCGACGACGATGTACAGGCACTAAAAACAAGCATCACCAAGTTTTACGGCGAAGAGGTAAAAGCATCGCCGGACTTCGCCCGCATCATCAACGATCGGCATTTTGACCGGAACAAAGGCTTGCTCGATGATGCCATAAAGCAAGGGGCCACCGTAGCCCACGGCGGTGAGACCGACGCCAGTGAACGCTTCATCGCGCCAACCATCCTCACCGGCGTAACCGAAGACATGGAGGTGATGCAAGAGGAAATTTTCGGCCCAGTATGGCCGGTGATGACCTAATAAAACACTCGATGAGGCCATTACGATCATCAACCGTCGGCCGAAAGCACTGGCGTTCTACATCCAGTCCAACAACAAGAAGACCGTCAAAAAATTATTGGCAGAAACAAGTTCTGGTGGGGCACTCATCAACGAATACCTGCTGGGAGGCGGCAGCGCCAGTGTACCCTTCGGAGGGGTAAACAACTCAGGCCTGGGCAAATCTTTCGGCTACCACGGCTTCGTCGAATTTTCGAACGAGCGGCCGGTGATGGAACGGAAATCCCTGGATCTGAGCATCGCCTACCCGCCTTACACAAATAAAGTAAAGAAGCTGGTTCGGAAGATTTACCGCTGGTTGTAAGACCCGATTTTATTTCGTCTGGTAGGTAATCGTCGTCGGAGCAGTTTGAATAACCCTCCAGCCGTTTTGGGAATAGACCTCGCCCTGAACGATGACCGGTTCTCCGACAAACTCTAAAATTTGATCATTCACGTTCTCCCCGGCAGCACCTTTTAGGACGTAATATTGATTTCCCTCGTCCGTACTAACCCGCAGCATGGGAGGGATTC
The DNA here is from genome assembly GCA_047626445.1 of Neolewinella sp. Taxonomy (GTDB): domain Bacteria; phylum Bacteroidota; class Bacteroidia; order Chitinophagales; family Saprospiraceae; genus Neolewinella. Next base: position 22,081 of record JBLHRW010000012.1, on the reverse strand, counting down.
CGCCACTGATACAACGGATGGCACAGCTTTTATGGACTTTCCCTTCGGCCGGCTTCATGACTCCGAACCAGCATTTAGGGTCGATTATTTCGCCTTCCAGTTGTGCAGTTTTTGGCGCGGTCGCAGGTACAGGGGAGGAGGACGAAGGAGCAGGCAATACCTCCAACACCGCTTTTTCCTGATCGGTCAGCTCCAGCAAAGCCCGCCCGTCTCCGTAGATCAGAGTTCCGGCAAGGCGGAGGTGTCTGCCGTCGAGCGTTCCTTTATCCTGTGCGGCCTGCTGCAGGAAACCCGTTGCGCCGCTCTTACCGTAGCCTACCAGCAGGAGGTGGTCATCCGGCAATTCCGGGCCCTGCCCCTCATCGAGGACCAGCACCGGAAACGGCATTTCGTGATAGGTTCCCGTAAAGCTCTGGACGTTCCCGAAGTCAAACTGATGATCGTTGAACGGCTCGGAAAAGTAGACCACCGCCAGGGCAATCAAGGGTAGTAAAACGAAGATTGGGATCAGCAGCCGGCGGATCGCTTTACTGTTGCGGGCGGGTAGTTCTTCCAGCCAGCCGATGTAGTAGTTAGGTTTGCTCATACGTTCAGGATTGCCGGTTCTAGGAAGGTACCTTCGGGATGTGGTGCGGGGTTGACCCACACTTCTCCGTCCAATATTTTGACGTTATAGGTTTCCAATTTCTCGGTAAAAGGGGGCGGCGCTTGCCCGTTTTCCGGCAGGTACTGGTAGCCGTGCCAAGGGCAGGTGATGCAACCGTCGACAATTTTCCCCTCCGCCAATGGTCCCATCTGATGACGGCAAACGTTGTTGACTGCAGAGACCTTATTGTCATACTTGAAGATGGCAATATTCTGCCCGTCGATAAACACGCCTTTCGCACAATCGTCCGGAATTTCGTCCACCGGGCAGACCCGGTAAAAGCCCTGGTCTTCGAGGCGGCCTTCCTGGTCTTTTAGCCAGCCACGTTCGCGAAGCCCCGCAATGAGGTGTAAGCCGGCAACGCCGGCAAAGCCCAGGATCAGCATTCCCCAAAATACCGGATTGCCGTTGTACTGAAGTGCACCGAGGGCTACGTGGAGGGTGACCAGTGCATAGGCAACATAGACCAACATGTGCAAGCCTTTCCAGATGCGGGGCCCGAGGTTTTTTAGCCAAAAGTCGTGGCTCGTAGCCGCCATCAGGAATAGGATCACCAGCGCAAAAAAGCCCAGCACCTGAAAAGGAAACTCGCTTATGGCGAGGTACTTCGTGTTGGAAAGGAATACACTGGCCAGCGGGTTGAGGTCGCCCAGGGCATGGAATTGAACGATGCTGAAGCCGCCGTGGATAAGGGCGAAGACAAACATCGTGACCCCCAGGTGCCGGCGGTTATAGAGCAAAGGGAGGTAAGCACTATTGAGTCGGCACAGCGGCCCTAGTATCAGGATGAAGTGGAGGAGTACAACGGCGACAATGGCCGATGTCCGAATAATCAGTGTCTCCGGCGTAATGTTGCCATCGATCAGGAACTGAAGGCCGATCAGCGAAAAGGCCAGCAGCGCAATGCCCAGCAGCAACAGTTTGTCGTACCGTTTCTTTTGCTTATTCCAGAGAACGGGAAGGTAATTAACACCCATAGCTTTTTTAAAATTGAGCTAGAATTAGAAGAAGTATCACGAAAAAGGCCAGGATTAGCCATATGATGAGGTGGCGATGGCGCAGATTTATAGTCATATTACTAAGAGGTTTTCCGCCATTTGGCGAGTAATACTGGCCAGAAAGCACAGCTTCCTGGAAACAGCAGCAATTTGAACCAAATGCTGCTACCAGCTACATTTCCATCTACTTTTCCGACGCCTTTCCACAAAAATATGCAAGCAAAGACAATGCCGATAGCTGCGTACAGCAGCAGTAAATTAACAAGGACGATTACCGTCGTTTCCATAAATAGTTGCTTAAGCGCTTGTTAGGAGATTCCGGCGTAGTTGACGCCCGTCAGTCGATGCATTTCGTAATCGATGGTCGAGAGGTCGCTGTGCCTGAACTTGGAAAAATCGTCGTATCCGCAGGAGCGGGAGATTACTTTCATCAAGTCTCTGGAAGCATTAAAGAAGTTGGCCAGTTGGCTGGCGGACTCATCAATGATCAGCCTGCTGCGCAGGCTTTCTTTCTGGGTAGCGATGCCCACCGGGCAGTTGTTGGAGCCACAGGCCCGCATCCCCAGGCAGCCGATGGCCTGGAGGGCGGAGTTGGAGATGGCGACACCGTCGGCCCCCAGCATCATGGCCTTGGCAAAGTCTTCGGGAACGCGCAGTCCGCCGGTAATGATCAGGGTAACGTCTGATGCTCCGACCTTGTCGAGGTGGCGGCGGGCACGTGCCAGCGCAGGAATGGTAGGAACGTTGATGTGGTCCCTCAGGATCGTAGGCGCCGAACCAGTACCACCACCACGGCCGTCGAGGATGATGTAGTCTACCCCGACTTCCAGGGCAAAGTCGATGTCTGCCTCGATGTGGCTGGCCGCAATTTTGAAGCCGACGGGAATGCCGCCGGTTTGCTCTCGTACTTCTTCAGCCATGGCGCGGAAGTCTGCCGCCGTAAACATATCAGGGAAGGCCGCTGGGGAGATGGCGACTTCGCCGGCCTTCAGGCCTCGGACACTCGCTATTTCTTCGGAAACTTTATCAGCGGGGAGATGGCCACCAGTTCCTGTCTTCGCGCCCTGTCCTCCTTTGAAGTGGAAAGCCTGGGCTTTCTTCACCTTGTCCCAGGAGAAGCCGAATTTACCTGACGCCAGTTCGTAAAAGTAGCGGGAGTTGTTCGCCTGTTCTTCGGGGAGCATACCTCCTTCGCCGCTACAAATACCTGTTCCGGCCATTTCTGCGCCTTTGGACAGGGCAATCTTTGCTTCCCGGCTCAGCGCGCCGAAACTCATGTCGGAAACGAAGAGGGGGATGTCTAGTGTGAGTGGTTTTTTTGCTTTTGGGCCGATGACCAATTTAGTGGCGACGGCTTCGTGATCCAACAGTGGCCGGGTGGCCAGCTGCGCGGGCAGAAACTGAATTTCTTCCCATTTGGGTAGGGTAGTGCGGTCTACGCCCATCGATGCGGATGGACCGTGGTGACCGTACTTACTCAGGCCGTGCTTCGCGAGGCTTTGGATGTAGCCCGTGTAAGGCTCCGTTGGTTCGGGGTGCGTATCGGCGTAGTCCCCCTGGTATTCGTCTCGGTTAAAGGGCTGCGGATGCTCGATCAGAAATTTGATGACCTCGTCCTCGTCAACCCAAACCCAGTCACCCCGAACCTCGGCCTCGAATTTGTGGAGGGCTTCATCATTATTGTACTCGCTGATGCCGGTATCGTAGCGATAGTCCCAGCCATGTACCCCACAGATGAGGTTCTGACCATCGATGTGGCCATCTCCGAGCAACGCACCGCGGTGGTGGCAACGACCGTAGAGAACAGACACCTGGTCATCGTACCGGACAACCACCAAGTCCAATTCACTGAGCTGTGCATTGACGGGTATTCGATCTTTAAGCTCATTGAACCTTACTAATTGTACTTTCGTCATGGCTTTTTTTAGTGGGCGGCCCGGGGAAGTCCGAGACTGCTCACAACTTACGGAAAAAATAGGCGGGACAACAAGTAACCAAGTGGGTGGTGCGGTTAATTGTCGGGAGAAGACTTTTCTGAATTATGCCCATCGCCCCCCCTCCCTTCCTACAGTGGAAGGCTATTGAAAATAGCTACGCATTTTCAGCCCTAAAACCGGAGGATTAGGTCTTTCTTATGATTATCCTGCCCATCCACCTTAATCAAGAAGGGAGAAGAGCTGGCAGCAAAGACAGCTCACCCTGCTCTATTGTCCCATCCTTTGCACCCTGCGTGCCCGCTAAAAAAAACTTTCAGCGAAAATTGAAAGCTAACGCAACCTGCGCCACCTCCTGTTGTTTAACTTTCCTAAACTGATTTCCATGACTGCCCCTAACCTCCTCGAACGCGCCCTTAAAAAAGAATGGCTCACCGCCGAAGAAGGTGTTTTTCTATTGGAAAACGCCAACACGGCCGACCTGATGTACGTAGCCAACCAGCTTCGTTTTCAAGCGGTGCCTGAAAAGGACGTTACCTGGATCATTGACCGGAATTCGAATACGACCAACGTCTGTATTGCCAACTGTAAGTTCTGTAATTTTTACCGTCGGCCGGGGCACGAGGAAGCGTACATCACGACGATTGAGGAGTACAAAGTAAAGATCGAAGAAACTTTCGCCTTCGGCGGCGAGCAGCTGTTATTACAGGGTGGGCACCACCCCGACCTGGGCCTGGAGTACTACTGCAAACTATTTAGTGAGCTGAAGGAACTCTACCCTAACCTGAAACTCCACGCCCTGGGCCCACCCGAGATCGCCCACGTAGCGAAGCTCGAAAACAGGAGCCATTACGATGTGCTCAAAGCCCTGAAAGAAGCCGGACTCGACAGTCTGCCTGGAGCCGGTGCCGAGATCCTGAGCGACCGCGTACGCCGCCTGATCTCCAAAGGCAAATGTGGCGGTGAAGAGTGGCTGGACGTGATGCGCGCAGCGCATCAGCTAGACATCACCACCAGTGCCACCATGATGTTCGGCCACATCGAAACCAACTGGGAACGGATGGACCACTTCGTGCGCATACGGCAAGTCCAGGACGAAAAACCGGACCACGCCAAGGGCTTCCTCGCCTTCATCCCGTGGCCGTTCATGGACGAAGACACCATCTTGAAAAAAATCAAACGCGCCCGTAATACCGTTTCCGGCGACGAGTACATCCGCATGATCGCCCTGAGCCGCATTATGCTGCCAAACGTAATCAACATCCAGGCCAGCTGGTTGACGGTAGGTAAGCAGGTGGCACAGATTTGCCTTCATTCTGGTGCCAACGATTTCGGCTCGATTATGATCGAGGAGAACGTGGTTTCCGCTGCCGGAGCCCGCTTCCGCTTTACCGCCGACGGTATTCAGGAATCGATTACCGAGGCAGGTTTCCGTCCGCAACTTCGCACGCAGCAGTATGCTTACCGGGATTTGCCCGTGAATATGAAGCAGCAGGAGTTGGTTGGTGAGGGGATGATTGTGGATTAGGGAGAGAATCTCTAATTAATTCGACTCCATATGGTTTGCCTGTGGATGGTTGCGAATAGTAATATTTATGACCTCAAAAGAAAGTCAGGAAAAGCTAAAGGCCCTCGGATTTATCAATGACTCCATGGTTTTAACAGAACAAGGTCGGAGCTTTGCCCCGAACCAGTGGAGCATCCTTATTAATGAGCCACGCAATTATTCTCTGGTCACAAGTGCTGGGTTCGTTTTTTGTTTGAGAACAGGTGGCAATTACGCAATGCATGATTGCCACCTGTTCCTAATGTGAAAAATAAAACTACCCCACTCCAAACGGACTAAAAACGGCCCAAAGGATTAGAACCAAAATCACTAATACAATGGTCAACACTACATCTGTTGTCCATTTAAAGGAAGCTACTCTTGCTCCTTTTTGAAACGTAACCAATTCTAAAGATGCTTCCGGTTGAGGAGTACTCAATTTGCTCACAATCATTAAAAGAGCCGAGCAGAACAGAAATAAGAACAGTGCAAAGTGTAAGAAATTAATGTCTAAGAAATACGCCAAAACACTACCTTCTGAAACGACGACACTATTGTTATTCGACATAAACTCCATCACCAATCTAAAAACACCAATGGCAAATCCTGTCCATAATGTAATAATTGCACCACGAGCATTTATCCATTTGTAAAATAGGCCCAGTAAGAAGACAGACGCTATAGGTGGAGCAATGTAGGCTTGAACACTTTGTAGGTAATGAAAGATCCCACCTCCCATTAAGGCATTCATAAATGGTATCCATCCTAAGCTTACGATGACTAGAATAATCGTTGCAATTCTTCCGAAACGGACTAAGTCCTTTTCAGAGGCATTGGGCCGGTATTTTTGATAGAAATCGATTGTCAATAGTGTTGAACTGGAATTGAACGCAGAAGATAAAGAGCTCATCAAAGCTGCCAACAAACCTGCTATTGCAAACCCTTTTAGTCCACTAGGCAAAAACTCCGTTATTAATGTAGGTAAAGCACTGTCTGCATTGTCCATAGAATAACTAATCATTCCTTTTTGCATCAAAGCATATGCAATCACTCCCGGAATGAAAAAGAGAAAGACAGGTAACAACTTCAAATAACCCGCAAACAAAGCACCTTTCCGAGCATTGTTAATGTCTTTGGCAGACAATACTCGTTGCACAATGAATTGGTCAGTACACCAATACCAAACGCCCAAAATTGGCGCACCAAACAACATGCCTGTCCAAGGGTATTCGGTATCTTCCATTGGCCGCCACAGATTGAAAAACTGGTCCACTGGAGGATTGCCTGCCGTTTGAGAAGCCAATGAGATAGTATCGATCATCTCGCTCCAGCCACCCAGTTGGTATAATCCAAAAATAGAAATGATGGCAGTTCCTATTATCAAAACAACGGCCTGAAGCATATCCGTGTAAATCACTGCTTTTAGCCCGCCAAGCACTGTATAGAAACCTGTTGCAACGACGGTCAGTACGGCTCCCGTCCAGAATGGGATTCCCAAAACTTCAAATACCAGTGCTCCGGCAAAGATGATAAGTGAAATCTTTGTAATGACATATGCCAGTATGGAGACGACCGACAAGTAATTACGGCAAGCACTAGAATATCGTTTTTCCAGAAATTCAGGCATGGTGTAAACTCCCGTACGCAGATAAAACGGAACGAACACCCAACCAAGTAATATCAAAACCAGTGCAGCAATTATTTCAAAATTTGCCATTGGCATACTTGCTCTTGCGCCTGCTCCCGATACACCTAAGATTATTTCTGAACCAATATTGGAGGCAAATAATGAAGCCCCAATAACCAACCAGCCTTGATCTCTACCTGCTAAAAAATAATCAACCGATGAAAAGCTCGAATCGTCTTTACTGGAGGAAGCCCACTTTGCAATCCATAATATTAGGGCAAAGTAAAAGAATATGACTAGAAAGTCGACAAAATTCATAATTCAACTTATTTTAATGATGGGTTGGTCCAGTAGTCTACGACGAAAACTTTTTCTACATGCGGCTGCAAACTTGCTACAAATGCCTGGTGTTGAGGGTGAGGCGTGTAAATGGAATCCCTGTCCTCTTCCGAATCAAAGGTCAATAGATAGCAATGAGTGAAATCTTGATGAAAATTTTCAGGGCTATCGTTGAGGCCCCACTCAAAATCTTTGACCGCAGGAATGGCACTAGCCAGTGTATTGAAGGATTCATTCAATCGAGCTACATCTTCTTCACTCGACTCGTCGTTAAATTTAAAGATTACTAGATGCCGGAGTAGTTTTGAGTTTGACGTTTTCATTTTTGATTCTTTTCCTCTGCTATCTCCTGCGTTTGTGTGCCGGCTTCTTCACATGAAGTGAAGCCGAGGCTCACAAAGAGCAGAATGAACATAAGCAGTTGTTTTTGACTAACCATTTTTTTTATTTTTAAATTAGGTAATGAGTTTACAATGCCTTGTTAGATTATTCCTCCCATGCTTCCACCATCTAATTTGATGGCGGCTCCGTTGGTTGCAATAGCAATAGGGCTTGCTAAGTATACAATTGTGTTTGCAATTTCTTCCACGCTTGCAAATCGTTGTAGCAAGGAGTTAGGTCGTGCTTCACTAAAGAATTCTGCCTCCACTTGGGAAGTCGTTTTATTTTTTTTAGATGCCAAATCTAATAAGAACTGTTCCGCACCTTCCGTCATGGTAGAACCAGGAACAACAGCATTCACCGTTACGCTATTACCTTTCGTCAATTGTGCTAAGCCTCTCGAAACTGCTAAGATTGCTGTTTTAGTGGTGCTGTATGCAATCAAATCTGCGGGAACTAAAGTGGCACATTCACTTGAAACAAAGAGAATTCTGCCCCAGTTTTTCTCTAGCATTTTAGGTAGAAAATGCCTCGATAGCCGAACCCCACTCATGACGTTCACTTCGAAATGCCTGTTCCAGTCGTCATCCGTTGTCTCAAAAAATGATTTGGCCGTATAGATGCCAACATTATTGATTAGAATATCTATTTCAGGCAGCTTTTCGATTAAAGATTCTACCTCTTCTGCTTTGGAGAAGTCGCTGGCAACGCCTTCTATTTTTCCGTCAGGAAAATCTACTCTAAGCCGGTGAATTGCTTTCGCAACAGACTTGTCTGTCCGACCGTTTATGTAAACAGAAGCCCCTTCCTTTAAAAATATTTTGGCGGCACTAAATCCAATCCCAGAAGTAGAGCCACTAATAAATACTGTTTTTCCTTTCAGCTGTAAATCCATTCTAAGTTACCATTTTTTTGAGCCCAACAATTTCTCCCCTAGATCCGATAGTACGGCTCTATCATATTTTGTTTGCTCCCAATTTCGAGGGTCACCGGCGAAGGCAAAACCTTCTGGAGAGATACGGTTTGCCCAAGAGTTAACACGCCAGTCTTTCAATTCTTCATTGTTCTCTTGAGCAGGCATCATGGATATGTACTGTGCAATTCTCACTTTATCGCCTGAACGATTAGGGCGAATACCATGCGGTTCAGAGCTGTTGAAAATCAATAAGTCACCTACTTCCATTGGCACTTTTACAATTTTGTCTTCTAACCCGGTGGTGTCTGGTTTGAAGTGATTCCTATCTTCAGGCTGCGTCAGTTTCCAAGTGTCATAATTTTTAAATAACCATGGAATACACTGAAAGCCTCCCGTATCCTCATCTTGATCTGCTAGGGCTAACACTCCTTGTACATTTTGCGGTTTGGTTTCTGGGTCATAATCCCAATGGATAAACCCTTTGTACTCAGATTTAGAGGGTATAGGGAAGTTTAAGTTGGCTCGGTCAATCGTCACCCATAACTTTTCAGTTCCCCAAATATCTACAAAGGCATCATATAGCTTCTTAGTCTGTCGGTTATTCCAAAGCTGTTGGTTGTTGTACACTTCCACCATACCTGTTCCTACCAGTTCTTTCATTTTCATTTCAGCACGAGGAGCCGTGTACCACGTTTCCTTATTATCAGCATCTTTTTCTTCAAATTCCCAAAGAAAGTTAGCCGTTTGTTCCGCTTGCTCCCGAGGAACTGCATTTTTAATCACCACATAACCGTACGCTTTCCAAAAATCCCATTGCTCTATCGTCAGCACTCTAAGCGTATCTGCTGTAGCAGTTGTCCTTAAGGATACGTTACTGCTTTTTGAGGTAGACGGATTCCCTGGAATGTCTTTGTGTTGATTTTCTGGAGCCTTCTTAGTTGTCATTGTTTGGTTTTTTTTTAAAAGTGACGTTTTTTCTAATTTTAGATAACACTGCAAAGTTCGGAGATTGTGTCGCTGAAAATCCCACAAAAATTAGCCACAACTTGAACAATATTGACAATACATGTGATTTTAGTCTATTTTTTTGTTGATTTTTGTGAAAAAATGAAAATACAACTCGAGACCATCACTAGGCAAGACAGGTCATTTAGCATGATGTTTAATCCCCGACTAAGTGATTTGTTTTATTGGCACTTCCATCCTGAGTATGAGTTAGTCTATATCGAAGGGGCAACAGGAACTCGGCACATAGGAGAACACATATCGACCTATGAGGGGAGTGATTTAGTTTTGATCGGCTCAAATATCCCTCACTTGAACTTCGATTACGGAGTGGAAACAGGTTATCAAAAAGTAGTGGTTCATTTTAAAAAAGAATTTATTGAAACCCATTTCCTTGGTGTACCAGAACTGTCTCCCATTGCCCAGTTATTTGAAAAGTCTAAACATGGGTTAGCTTTTAATGGGGATATAAAAAAACAAATTGGAGAGAAAATATTTAACCTAGAAAAGTCTGCCCCCTTCCATCAGTATCTTCAAATAATTGAAATATTTCAGATGCTTGCAGATGTTCCAAGTATTGATTTGTTACATGAACAACCTTATCGTAATAAATTTAGTGAAAGAGACCAAGGGAGGTTAAGGAGTATCTATGCTTTTGTGGATGAAAATTATCATCAAAAAATAAAACTGACCGAAGTAGCAGAGATTAGTAATATGACAAAAGAAGCTTTTTGTAGGTATTTTAAAAAGGTGAGTAGCTATACTTTCATTGAATTTCTAAACCGGTATCGGATAAGTCAATCAAAGCGCCTTTTAATGTCTGGAAAGAGTGTGAGTGATGCCTGTTATCAAACAGGGTTTGAAAGTCTTTCTTATTTTAACCGTACTTTTAAAAAAGTAACCAGTGAAAATCCACGGGATTTCAGGAAAAGATATTTGTAAAGAAAATAACCTGGAATGAAATATTACTTTCTTTTAATTCCTCAACTCACTCTGGCAATACTCTTATTTGGTTGTACCGAGTCGGAACTGTCTAACAAGGCGGTGATAGACTCCAATGCTGCTGACGATAGGTTTGTATCGCACATACTTGACTCTGCGATTTACAGGAGACACCTTACGCTTCCCCCACTCAGAACAACCAATTTTGATTTTCAATATTTGGACGAAGATGAATGGGGGTCATACTTTTCATTGATAAGGTTCGACTCGAAAAACAACAACATAGTGTTAGTGGGACAAGATCACTATTCTAGCCATAATTGACTCGGTCAGAGCTGTCATCCAAAGGCGTAAAGCCTGGTGGCAGGAGTGAAATCACCTAAACTCAATTCGTCAAGCTAGCGAACACTTGCCAACACAGGTCTCTCGGAAAAGACCTTCAAGGCTTTTTGGGATAGTGGCGTCACCCCCAAGCAGTAGCATCAGCCTATAACCTGACCAACCAACTCCCGGTACTCTCTCTGAACAATTTCAATAACCTGAGACCTGCCTAAATCACGGTCTTCATAAGCATTCATATCAGTATTATAAGCCCTCACATGTTTGTCGCTCCAAAGCACGATTTCCAAAATTAGTGGCGCTAAATCGATTCCTTTTTCTGTGAGCAGGTAGATGTTCTCTTTCTTATTTCCGGGCAGTTTTCTTTTGGTAATTACGTTGAGAGACAGCAACAACTTCAATCTTGTAGACAGAAGGTTCGTAGCTATTCCTTCCTTGGAGGAGACCAACTCTTTATGCGTTGTCTTCTTATGTAGCAACATGTCTCTGATAATTAGAAGCGACCATTTGTCTCCTATTAAATCTAAGGCAGAAGCTATAATACAGGAAGATCGAAATTTCTTCATCACAACTCTTTTCGTGAAAATACTTTAAATTTTAAAGTGTTTACTATCTTTACTTTATATTTTAAAGTAAAAAAAGAAAAATCATGTTAGTAGGACACTTTTCTACCGCCTTAGTGGCCAATCAAAAATTCACCAAAGGAACGCTGCTCTACTTCCTGATTGTTTCGCAATTGCAGGATTTACTTTGGTTCACCTTACACTACTTAGGCCTTGAACCAACTGGACCAAGTGACGTCTTCGACACAACACTAAGTAACATGACTGTAGATATGCTCTACAGCCATGATCTAATTCCACAAATATTTTGGCTGGTAGCTGTCTTTGTTGTGGGAAAAGTACTTTTCAAAAGCACCCAAATTGGTCTGGTGAGTTCAGCATTGGTGGCTGGGCACTTCGTATTAGATTTCTTTTCCGGTCATGCACACCACATTTTTGGTGCCGAGACCGCAGATGTAGCACTTGGCTTGTATGCTTCAAATGTTTACCTCGCTATAGCAATAGAAGCAGTTTTCTGTGTTGCGGCACTATGGTATTTCTTTAGAGAAGACACGAAGAACGGAATTCAACGCACTACGAAGAACAAAGCGTCCATCATAGGACTGTTCGTCTTTGGTATTGTCTTCATGTTGAGCATTGCGACGACATCTTTTAGGGAATTGCTAGGTATACCAGACCTTAGTCTCGGTTTTAATTCTAGTGTTCCTACGCTGGTGATGACGTACGTTGGAATGATTCTTTTCCTGAATTATTTCGTGCCTAAATTCAAGGTCGATAAGGCGTAATAATTTCACCGCTACATAAGGGAAACTTACAGCGTCCCTTATGGGACGCCGTACAAATAACTTACGCCTTTTGACCGTCTTATTTTGCCCTCCCCGCACCTAAAAATCATTTCCGTAGCTGAGGCTATGCAAAGGATTTTTAAGCGCGGTGAGAAAAAAAGCGTCAGGTCAAAAACCAGTAAGTTATTTATACGGCGTCCCTTAGCGGCAGCCCTTGTCACACTTTATACCGCTTATGTAGGCTTGCTTTTTTTTACGCAATCCTTCCCCGATTTGCCCACGTATTATGTTTGGGCAATTCGCTTAGGCATTTTAATTTTTGTTGTCTTCTCTTTTGAAGGGGCTTTAATGGGGTCACGAATGAATCATAGCGTGGGCGCACTCAATGATAATTCGAACTGGTTTATTGTAGGTTGGAGCAAAACAGTAGGCGATCTTCGTGTTTCACACTTTATAGGAATGCACGCTTTACAAGTGCTCCCGTTGCTTTCTTTTTATGCTTTTAGAAGCACAAAGGCAACCATTATTATTTCCTTTCTCTACGGGCTTCTTGCGGCTTTTACACTAGTACAAGCCTTACAAGGAAAACCTATTTTGAATTCAGCGCGGACACAAAATGAAATTATTAAATAAGTGCTTAAGCACTAGTGGTCTGTAAAGGTAGGAAGGGGAGAATAGCTACCGCATGCCTATTCTCTTTTCGTTAGTATTCGTTGCACACGATCGCAGCGAGCCAAAATTTGCGATAGTTATTCTGTTATTCCCCATTCTATGACGCTCTAACTAGGGCGCGGTCGCAGGATGCAATAATCGTTTTAAGGAGCAAAGAAGGCGTAGCCCCAAGTCTTCTAGCGAATTATCGCTAACGTTAGTCGAAAGCTCATCCCGGTTTATCTATCCCGTCACGCTCTTAACTGAATCTGGTCGGAGCTTTGTCCCCGAACCAGTGGAGCGGCCGTTGTGCCGAGCCACGCAAAACACTGAATGATGAGTCATACTATTATCGACCATTCCAACAGTTCTTCCTTCTTTAACATGGCCTGGATCGCTTTCGTCCTGGCAACGCTCGGCACCATCGCCGGCATCGTCCTCCTGGAGGCATCGCTCTCCGCCAAGGGCTTCCTGGCCATGGGCTTCGTTTTCACCATTAGCGCCTGTTTCACCCTCGCCAAGGTTACCCGTGACCGCCACGAAGCCGAACGGCTCTACAACAAAGTCGAGCGGGCGAAGACGGAGCAGTTCCTTAGTGAAAAGGAAAACCCCGGGAGTAGCTTCTAGCAAATAGAGCTACCGCATTTTTTTTTCGCGCACAGGTCAAGATTTAGAAGCCCTTACGAGCGCAGCAAGCAAACCCGTGCGGTAGCCTATTTTCTACCAAAGCCGAAGGCTGTCTACCAAGGTGCGCAGCACCGTCTACAAAGTTAATTGCCTACGGCAATTAACTTTGTCCCATGCACACCAACATCATCTCCGTAGCAGAAGTCGCCGACCTCCAAAAAACGGACCACCTTATCTTCGACTGCCGCCATGACCTCTTCGCACCAGAGTTCGGTCACGAATCGTACCTGGCCGGCCACCTCCCCAGAGCTTATTTTTTGCACCTCGACCGAGACCTTTCCGGCGAGATCATCCTCGGAAAAACGGGGAGACACCCGCTGCCCGACATGGCGGATTTCGCCAGTCGGATCAGCGTCTACGGGCTGAAGGCAACAACCCAAGTCATCTGTTACGACAATAAAGGTGGCGGCATAGCCGCCCGCCTATGGTGGATGCTGCGCGCCCTTGGCCACGAAGCCGTTGCAGTACTCGACGGCGGCATCCAGGCCTGGGAAGCTGCCGGGCAACCGCTGGAAACAGTAGCGCGGTTACCAGAAGCTTCCCAAACATCCGCCGCACCGCACCTTGCGCTTGCTCCCTTACATCGCACCTGCGACCGCGCCCAAGTCGACGGTCTGCGCGAAGACCCCGCCCAGCGCCTGATCGACTCCCGCACCGCCCCCCGCTACCGCGGCGAGCAAGAACCGATCGACCCTGTCGCAGGCCACATCCCCGGCGCTATCAACCTGCCCTGGCCCGACAATCTGCACGACGGCAAATTCAAGGCCCGGGAAGAACTAAAAATCCGCTTCGCCGAACTAGTCGACAAAGCGGATCAGAATATTTTTTACTGCGGTTCGGGCGTGACTGCCTGCCATAATATCCTCGCTTACAACTATGCCTTTGGGGACATGCCGGGACTTTACCCGGGTAGCTGGAGCGAATATTTAGTCAAGCAGTCAGGGAGTCAAGCAGTCAAATAGTAGCTACCGCAAAAGTCAGCTCGCTATCGCTCGTGAAAGAGGCACTAGCCTCACGAGCGGTAGCGAGCATCGGAAACGGTACTATTTGACTCCCTTACTACTTGACTCTCTGACTAAAACAACGGAGTTGGATAAACCTCATCCGCCACCAGCTGCGTAAACGCCTTCTGCACCTTAGGCTTATCCTCCTGATAAGTAACGCCATACCAGCGGTCGTCGGAAACGAGGACTTCAACCTGAGCGGAGCCGTCCTTGATCATGCCGTCGACCAGTTCGGGAATAAGGTATTCGGCGCGAGGGTCATCGGTATTCTGCCGAGCGAAATCATGGAAACCAGCCTCGATGGTGGCGAAAATGGAGGGGTGGAAGCCCCAGAAATTCATGGAAACTACGGAGTCGTCGGCCAGCGGGTGGCGTGCCTCGTCGTCGCCGAGGTAAGAAACCTGGCCGTCGTCGCCACGGCCAATCTTGAGGCGTTCGATTACGTCGACCAATTTGTTGTCATCACCGACCAAGGTGACGCCACGGTTCACGGTGCCGTGGTCAGAAAGCGTGCGGTGCAGCACGTAGCCGACCATACTGAATACGGTGGGAGTGACGTCGTTGTTAAGGAAGTCCGCCATTTTCTGGAAACCCTTGATGCCGTAGTAATCGTCGGCGTTGATGACGGCAAAAGGCTCATCACAAACGTCTTTGGCCACCAGCATAGCGTGGGTAGTACCCCATGGCTTCTCGCGCTTGGTGTGGTCCACGTCGGTGGGGACAAAGCTGTCCATGCCCTGGAAGGCGTAAGTGACTTCGATCTGATCGCCGAACTTACCGTCAAATTTCTCACGGAAAGGCGCTTCGATGTCTTTGCGAATAATGAAGACCACTTTACCGAAACCAGCGCGAATAGCGTCGTAGATGGAGTATTCGATAATGCCCTCTTCACTGGGGCCAACGCCGTCGATCTGCTTGAGGCCGCCGTACCGGCTGCCCATGCCTGCGGCAAGAATGACTAAAGTGGGTTTGCTCATGTTTGCTAAGTTTAGTTTTAAAGGTAAGTTCAGGCCACAAATTAAGGTCGGCCTGTGTCTTCTACATTAATTTCAGCGTTAATTTAAGTTATTTGTTCGGTTGTTGGCGCTGAAAACCGAAAGCTTTCTGGTGTGCGCGCCAATAAGCGAAGCTATAGGTGGCAATCAGAGTACCACATCCAACCCCGAAAACGGCCAGAGTGGCCTTTCGTAAGGGAGCTTCGTACATCTGGAAAAAGTGAGCCACGAAGACCAGATTGGCGGTGATCATCACCGCCGCCAGCAGGAGGCATAGGATGAAAATGGCACGGCCGAACTGCAGCAGGCGCGGCCTGCTTTTGAACAGGGCGATGCGGAGAAACCGGGCATAATGGTTTCGCTTTCGGTCGATCCGAATCAGCTCTTGGGCAATGTGAGTGGTCAACGTAAAATCTCGTAGACGGTAGGCGCTGGCGCCTTTCTGAAACAAGAGGTATTCGAAAACGTCCCCTTCGATATCGTCCACTTCCTGGATGTTATGGCGTATGCTGCCCTCAATCACCAGGTCAACCATCATCAGGTGCTGGCGGTAGGCACCGGTGGCGAACAGGGCATTGACGTAGTAGACGGTGAGTTCGAAATTTTCCAACACGTCGAGCCGGCCGATCTCATCTTCCCGTTCCTCGTACATCCGGATGATGCGCTGGTAATCCTCGGGGTCGAGATCGCGGAGTCGGCGGTAGGTTTGGGAGTAGTGGCGAGCTTGCATTGACTAGATAAAGATAAATTAACTTCCCTTTGTTGCGGATAAGCGCTGGCTTTTTGTCGAGGTAGTGTTATTTTTTTGGGCGGGGACGCGGGTGTAGGGAGCGTTTTGAAAAGCAAGGAACCTGTTGGCACCATGTTAAACTAAACCTGGGCCAATGGGCTTAAGTAGCAATGAAAGAAACTACATATCCAAGGTCCTTTTCTCACATCGGATTAACAGTTCCAGACATTAATAAGGCTGTTTCCTTTTATCAAGAGATTATGGGGTGGTACGTCATTATGCCACCCTCTGTCGTCAAAAAAGAAAGTGATACCGCCATAGGCCAGATGTGCATCGACGTATTTGGCGAGGACTGGAAGGAATTTGAGATTGCCCACCTCTCCACTTCGGACGGCATAGGCATTGAACTGTTTTCATTTCCACACGGAAAGAAGGAAGCCCCCGAATTTAACCCTTTCAATACCGGACTTTTTCACTTCTGTATTCAAGATCCGGAAATTGAAGTCCTTACGAAGAAAATAGTGGATCACGGAGGAAAACAGCGCATGCCAATTCGGGAATACTACCCTGGCGAAAAGCCCTTCAAAATGGTTTACGTTGAGGATCCTTTCGGCATTGTTTTCGAAATCTATACCCACAGCTATGAGTTGACTTATTCTTCAGGTGCTTACCAAAGTAAAAAATAAGGTAGTATCTCAAATATCCCGCCGATTCAAACTCTCCACCGCATGGTCCACCCCCCGTGCTGTTAGCGCCAGATAAGTCAGGCTAGGGTTAACACAACTAGCACTAGTCATCGCCGCACCGTCGGTAACGTAGAGGTTTTGGCAGTTCCAGACCTGGTTATGCGCGTTGAGCACGCTGGTCTTGGGATCACGGCCCATGCGGGCCGAACCCATTTCGTGGATGGAGTAGCCGGGGTAAACCTCCTTTTCAAAGGGGGTAATATTTTTTGCACCGGCGGCTTCCAGCATTTCCATAGCGGAAGTCTTCATGTCCTTGCGCATGGCGGCTTCGTTTTCGCCGAAGGCGACATCCATGATCAGGGTAGGGAGGCCGTCGGCGTCGAGTTTTTCGTAGTTCAGGGTGACGCGGTTGTTCGGGTTGGGCAAGGACTCGCCGAATCCGGACATACCGATGCTCCACCCGCCGGGTTCGGCGATAGCGGCTTTAAGTTCCGGGCCTGGGGATACCGAAAGCTCCCGGACGAGCCGCTGCCAGTTGCTGCGGCTACCTCCGCCCTGGTAGCCGAAGCCCCGCAGGTAATCCCGCTTGCTACCCCGGTCGCCGAGGTTGACAAAGCGGGGGATGTAAAAGCCGTTGGGCTTCCTTCCTTTATAGTATTTGTCGTCAAAACCCTCCAGTTGCCCGTTGGCCCCAACGCTGTGGTGGTGGTCCATTACGTTGCGACCGACCTGGTCGTTATCGTTCCCCAGCCCGTTGGGCTGGGCGTCTGATTTGCTGGCCAGCAGGATGGCGGCAGAGTTGAGGGCTGAGGCACAGAGGAAGATCACGCCTTTGGTAAAATACTCCGTTTCGGTGCCGGTCGCCGTCAGTTTTACCCGGACGCCGGTAGCCCGTTTTTTATCTGCGTCGTAGATGATCTCCCGAACGACGGCGCCGTTGACCAGGGTCATGTTACCGGTAGCCTCCGCCACGGGAAGGGGGCCAGAATTACTGCTGTAATAACCGCCATAGGGGCAGCCACGCCGGCAAAGGTTCCGGTACTGGCAGTTGCCGCGGGTACCTAGATTGACTTTGGGGTCGTAGGCGGTCAGGTGCGCCACCCGCCCTTCGGTCACCACACGACCGGAGAGATTGGCCTTGACTTGATCACGCAGGTGGGCTTCTACGCAGTTGAGCTCCATGGGTGGCTGGAAGGGGCCGTCGGGGAAGTGCGCCAGGCCTTCGGCCCGGCCAGATACCCCGACGAAGCGGGTCGCGTAGTCGTACCACGGCTTCAGGTCTTTATAGCGTATGGGCCAGTCGACGCCGACGCCCTCCCGAGCATTCGCGGTAAAGTCAAGGTCGCTGAGTTGGTAGCAATGGCGGCCCCATACAAGGCTGCGGCCGCCGGTTTGGTAGGCCCGGATCCAGTCGAAACGCTTTTCTTCGGTATAGGGGTGATCGCTGTCTTTGACGAAATGATGGATGCCTCCCTGCTCCATAATGTAGCCCTTCCGGCTGAGGTATTTATAATCCTGGGCCTGCTCATCTTCGGGGATGCGGCCCTGATGGGGGAGTTCCCACTTGTCTAGGTTTGCGGTGGGGTAATCACCGTGTTTGATGTCCCGGCCGCGCTCCAACACCAGGGTTTTCAATCCTTTTCGGCAGAGTTCCATCGCGGCCATCCCGCCGGAGATCCCAGTTCCGATTACGATGGCGTCGTAGGTGTTTTGATCTTTTGTTTGCATGGGTTGTCAAGGTAATGGTTTTGACTTCGGGCTTTAGGGACTTTTAGGCTTGGGTGTGTATAACAAATTGCAAAACGATTAATTTACCCGCACATAACGGTGGGCCCAAACGTCCGGACACCCGGCCAAGCTCCTTCGCTTCGCTCAGTAGCTTGGCCGGGAGGGCAGGGGTGAGGACCCCGTGGCGCCCCGTGCCCTGAAACTGCGTAGCAGTACAAGGGCTAAGGCTCCCACGGACGTCCGTGCGGTAAAGTTTAAAGCTGTATAATTTGTTAGGCACATTATGCTCGGGTACACGACAAATCATTCTTTATGTGTGGACCAACTAAAACGAAGGGCTGCACTTGACCCTGCGGATCCGCACTTACCCGTCGCTACGCAAGACGGCCCATCCGGGCCTGAGCCTGGATGCTCGCTCACGCTCGTGGCAGCTTTGCCGCCTGTAAAAGGTATTATTGACGATCGCCTAGGCTACCGTAGCCCCCTCAATCACCTCAATCATGCCAGCAAAGACGGCGCGGCCATCTGTATTACCGACGAGGCCTTCGCTCGCCCGCTCGGGGTGGGGCATCATACCAAAGACATTGCGGCCAACATTGCAGATACCTGCAATGTTCTGGACGCTGCCATTGATGTTGGCTTCCGGCGTAGCTTCTCCCGTTGCGTCGGTGTAGCGGAAGAGGACCTGGTCGTTGGCGATAAGGCCGGCGATGGTTTCATCATCGGCGTAGTAGCGGCCTTCGGCGTGGGCGATCGGGATGTTGAGCACATCCCCAACGTCCAGAGCTGAAGTAACGGCGCTGTTCTTCGTTTCGATACGGAGGTAGCAGTTTTTGGCAATGAACTTCTGGTCCCGGTTGCGGAGCAGCGCGCCGGGTAGCAAGTGTGCTTCACAGAGGATCTGGAAGCCGTTGCAGATGCCAAAGACATAGCCTCCCCGGTTGGCGAAATCGATGACGGAATTCATGATGGGGCTGAACCGTGCCACCGCACCGGCACGTACGTAGTCGCCGTAGCTGAAGCCACCAGGAACGATCACGCAATCATCGGTTGTGAAATCATCGAGCGCATGCTCGTCTTTATGCCACAGTTTGACTGTTTCACGGCCCATAACGGTACCGAGTACGTGTACCATGTCGTCGTCGCAGTTACTGCCGGGAAAAAGGATTACGCCAAATTTCATCGTTGGGGGGAGTTAGTAAGCGGCAAAGATAGAATACGCTTGGGAACTAATATTGAAAAAGGGCTGCTACGCAGCTCTTTGGTTCCCAAAGAGGGCAGCTCAGAGGGACGTACCGAGGGGGCACAGAGTTACTGCCGTTGGAGTGCAGAAGGGCATTGACATCATGCTTCCCTTTAGTTTAATGCCGCTTGTACAGAATCCGCTCTACCACAACCTCTCTTCCCGAAGCTTGTACCAACAGGTAAAAGCACCACCCGATCAGCGGAAGAAAAATCAGGCTATTCACAGCTACGCCCAAATCGGCCAGACCAATGAAGAGCCCGATCAGGCCGGGGTTATTTCCCTCCACCGTATAAAAACGCCCTTGCTGTCCCTCCCACAGGAAATAAAAGACGCCGCTTCCGAGTGCTAAGAGTATAAGCAGTGCTATTCCGGGTTTCTTAATCCGCTCGAAGAGGCTTCTTCTTTTATTTTCGTAGGTGTGCTCGCTGGCGTGCTCTCGCAAATATTCGAAAATTTTCCGGCGAAGCTTTGAATCAGAAACAATGATTTTGTCTTCTGTGTCTTTCCCGTAGTGCAAGCTTAATGCCGGCTCGCTTTCCTGAAATTCGACGTAGCGCAGGTAGTTTTCCGGTACGCCCATGAAATCATTATTGATCCGGCCATTATCCAGCTGTTGCCGAATATCAATGATGTCTTCCGGCTTTCCCAGGAGCCGGTAGATCTTATGGCCGGCGTAGACGATGAAGGTGTGTTCTTTCGGAGTTCTGTTGATCCAATATTTCATGAGCGGGTTTACTATGATAATAGGCCACAGGCCCGAATTGTACCTAACGTCAAAAGTCCTCACGGAGCACTATAGAAGTTCAGTTCGCAGAACTTTGTACCACAGCAGCACCTTTAGGGACGCCGTATAAATAACTTACGGCTTTTAACCGGGAAACTAGGCCCCACCTTGCTCCTTCAACCCCCTATTCTGCCTCCAGCGTCCGCGCCCTTCTGATGAAGAACCAGCCAGAAACCAACCCCGCCAGCATGAAACAAGTGGCAATGATCTGGGCCTGACTCAATGGAACACCCAGCACGTCGTACCGATCGTTGATGCGCGCGAACTCGATGAAGAAGCGTTCGACGCCGTTAAAGAAGAGGTAGATGGAAAACAACAGGCCAGGCAGGTTGGTCAACCTTTTCCGCAGCGCCCAAAGAATGGCGCCGATGGTAAAGGCCATCACCGTTTCGTATACGGAAGTAGGGTGGACGCCTGCGGCCAATTGCGTGCAATATTCCAGGTCGCAGCCGGGGATGATTTCGCCCCGGCCCAAAACGTTGTGCGGGAAGCGGAAGCTCCAGACCCAGTCGGGCAAGACCCACCAATCGGGTTGGGCACTCGCCGCCTTGCCCCAGTCACCGTCGCCACTAAGCTGACAGCCGATACGGCCTACGCCGTAGGCAATAATGAGCGCCGGAGCCACAGCATCGAGGACGGGGATCGGCTTGATTTTGTGCTTACGCAGGTAAAAGAAGACGGCGATGGCGCCACCAATGAGCCCGCCGTAGATCGCCAGCCCGTCGCCACTCAGCAGTACGGCCAGCGGATCTTCCAGGAAACGATCCATGTATTCAAGGATGGCGAAAGCTTTTGCCCCCAGAATTCCGCCGATGGCCGCCAGCATAGTGATCGGCCCGATCCGGCTGCTCGGGTAAACATCCGCCTCGTAGGGCTCCGTTTGTTCCAAAGGCTTTTTATCCTGCCAGTAGTAGTAAGCAATAAAGGCCACCGCTCCGATCAGGCCGCTCCACCACCATCCGTCGGAAGACAACAGTACGCCGGAGGCATCTTGCTGCCAATCCGAAAAATTGGCAATGGCGTAGGGCGTTTTATAGCCCAAAACGAACCCGAAAACGCCGTTGAAGAGATAGTCCCAAATGGTGACCCCACTACCAGGAATGACCATCACTTTGGTCGGCTTCAACTGACCGATGGCTTCCCTTCTTTTCAGTTCCAGCTTCAGCAGCTGGGCGGCAATAATGAAGGCAAGCAACAGAAAAAAACCGAAGGTTTTAAAAATGCTAAGCCAGTTGTCCCGGGCGGTACCGAGCAGATCGTGGAAGAGGTAGGAGAGGTCGGGGTACAAGGTATAGTGGGTAGTTAGTCGTGGATAGTAAATGGTAGGTAGTAGGTAGTGAATAGTAGGTAGTGCCGTTATGAATTTACAGCACTACCTAGTACAGTGTAAACTAAGTTTCATTGCCTAATTCGCGGTGTCTTTATCAACAAACTTAGTTTACACTGTACTAGTACAGTGTAATTTAAGTTCTGCCATCTTAGGCGCTGATGAATTTTGCCGCCTGGCGAGACGCTTACACCGGAGCTTAGCCGTAGCTAAGTGAGGAGG
>JBLHRW010000011.1:0-29075 GCA_047626445.1 Neolewinella sp. | reverse complement strand
ATTTTGCCGCCTGGCGAGACGCTTACACCGGAGCTTAGCCGTAGCTAAGTGAGGAGGTAAGCAACGCTGCCAAGCGGTAAAAGGCATCGCGGATAAGTGGTAAGAACTTAGATTACACTGTACTAGGAGCTAGTTAGTTCCTAGCTTCTACTCCCTAGCTTCTAGCTCCTAATAAGGCGCAGCCGCAGGTGTAAAGAATCGGGTTTTAGAAGCAAAATACCTACCAAGTAACTTATTCCATCGAGTAACCATTAAATGGTATGCGAAAGAAGACAACTCCATTACAAATAAATTGTCCGTGCTGCAAGAAGCAAAAACGGAAGGCAGAGATGTCCCTGGCCATTAAAGGATTACCTGACGTCAATGGCCTGTTAATTCACGTAACGAAACCAGGACAAGATGCTGATGATCCCCTCCTCCAGCTGGTAAGTTTTGACCGCTGGGCGTGTGATGATTGCCTACAATCTGGTTGGGCCATACCTGGGAACCCAGGACAGCAGCGGCAGGAACACGCCATGGCGCATGATCCGGAGTACCTCGCCTTTTGGGACGTATCACAAAAGGCTTGCCTGGATTGCGAGCAACCTTATATTTTTACTAAGGAGGAGCAACTGTTCTATTATCAGACCTTAGGCCATAGCCGTTCGGCCCGGGCTGTTCGCTGCCTGGATTGCCGCCGTGCCCGCCGAGAGGAACACCGCCCAGCCAGGGAAATTGGCGAAATGCTGGAGAACGGCGAGCTCCGGTCCGAAGCTTTTCGTGATCAGGTGATCGAGAATTATCGACTGCTGGGGCGGGAGGACAAGGCGCGTTATTTTGAAAAACGGCGACCTGATTTGGGTTAGGCCCGGGATAACATTAATGTTGTCCGGCCACTTAGGGACGGGAAATAAATAAACCATGCTTCTTGACCGCCTTATTTTGCTCTCATCGCGCCTAAAAATCATTTCCGTAACTGAGGCTATGCAAAGGATTTTTAAGCGCGGTGAGAACAAAAGCGTCAGGTCAAAAACCAGTAAGTTATTTATACGGCGTCCCTTAGCCATTAGCTGTGCTGTTAAAATCCTCTTATCTTTTCCCCTTTGGCCAGTCAATAGTTGAACCTGTGCGCAGCAGAAACCTTACTTTATGGTAGGCACCGGACGCGACAATTCATTTTAGCGTCTGCGACCAGCAAATACATTTTTGATATTACTTTGTGCATTATGACCAGACTCAGCCTTCTTCCCCTGCTCTTATTATTCTTCCTTGGCACCAGCGTCAGCGCCCAAGTAACGCCCCGTACCCTACCCGCTCGTGTGGAGGATGCCCTGCGCTTCAGCCTTACGGAACCAATGGGCAACGCCCGCTTCGCTGGCACCGGCGGTAGTATGACCTCCATCGGTGTGGTCGGTACAACCTTACACACGAATCCGGCGGGTATTGGCTGGAATCGTTTTAGCTCGGCCGAAATCACCCCAGGCTTCACTTTCAATAACCTGGATGCCCGCCTCGTCAACGGCACGGGAAACGAAGGTATTCAGGAAAATAAAACGGCCTTCGTGGTGCCTAGCCTCAGCCTCGTCTGGGCAGGAGACACCCGCTCGGTCAATTGGTCAACTTTCAACTTCGGCCTTAGCTACACCCGGATGGCGGACTTGAACGAAACCATCGTTTATGAAGGCCGCAGCGAAGGCGGCATCATCGATGCGGTGGTGGAAGATTTGAACGACGGCGTCTCCGATCCTTTCCGTACTGATCTGGCCCAGAATATTCCAAATGCCATTCAACAGGACGAACTCGGCTTTTTCTCCGACTTTGACCTGGAGTCCAGTATCGGTGGCCAAATTAATCGGGAAGGCCGCGTGGAACGTACCGGCGGCATCAACGAATTTGCCCTCGGCTTTGGCGGCAACTATAAAGAAAAGATCTTGTGGGGGTTCACGCTTGGGATTCCGACCATCAACTTCACCGAAACGAAAACCTACGATGAGGTCGATACCCAAGACGAGATCACCTTCTTCGATAACGCCGGTTTCGACGAACTGCTGGAATGGTCCGGTTCCGGCATCAACTTCAAGTTCGGCGTTATCGGGCGGCCGACGGACCAGCTGCGCCTGAGCGCAGCGGTGCACAGCCCGACCTTCTGGACGGTGGACGAAGTGTACGAAACCACCTTCGAATATAACTTTACTGATAACGGACAGGCACTGGGCGGTACCGAGCTCAGCCCCCGCAGCGAGGCCGCATTTAACCTGCGGACGCCCTGGAAATTTTACGTTGGCGGTGGTTACCTGATTGGCCGTAGTGGATTTATTTCCATCGACGCCGACTACCTCAACTTTGCCGGTACCTCCTTCAGCTCCGACGATTTTACCGAAGTCAACGATGCCGCCAACGCGGATGTCGAGGCCAGTTTGAAGGGCAGCCTGGGGCTCCGCATTGGCGGAGAGTTCAACCTCAAGCCTTTTCAGGTGCGGGCCGGCGTTGGTTACCGCCAAAACCCTGTCATTGACCTGCGCAATAATGAGGATGGTCAACAACTCAGTATTTCTGGAGGTGTCGGTTATGCCAAAGACAAATTCTTCATCGATTTAGCCGTTCGGGCGGAGAACAATGCCGCTTACCACGCTCCTTACCGCACCTTTGCGTTTGACGGGCAGGTGGTGGAAACGGACCGGACTCGGATTACGGGGCTGGTTACGTTTGGATACCGGGGGTTTTAGGTCAAGTGGTCAGGTTTTCAAGTTGTCGGGTGTTATACGCGAACTTTGTGTTCCGATAACGGGATAACCCGACAACTCGAAAACTGGACTTAAAACATGATTCCCAGCATAAGTACGATTGAACCGACTTTCCCCTTGCTGTCGTCCTCGCGTGGGCTACGACCTTCGCGAAGTAGGCTGGTTCCCTTGTCGGTGGTCAGGTCGGCGAAGCCAGATTGGTAGCCGAGGCCAGCGATGATGGCGGTACCGGTAGAGATACTGTACTCAATGCCACCACCCAGGCCCCAACCGAGGTTGATGCCGTTGACGTCCTTATTGATGTCGAAGTCTTCCTCGTCTTCCACGAAGCCGGCGTTCTTAAGGCTGCCGCGTGACTTGGTGACGATGCCGAGGTGAAAAGTTGGACGGAGGAAGTAGCGGATGTAACCGAATTCTCGCGTCCGCAACGTCAGGCCAAGGGGGATTTCCAGGAACTGAAGGTCATATTTGTAAGATAGGCCGCCGCTGATGGAATCAGGCAGGGTGCTGGCGGGTAAGGCATTGTCGAGTGACTCGCGCCAGATATCTACTTTGGTGTACTGGTCTTCGTAAAAGAGTGTGCCGCCGGCGTTGAAATGAAAATTAAGGCCGGTGTGAAAGCTGTAGTTTTCGCGGAAGTAGTACTCCCCGACCAGCCCTAGTTTCACGCCTAGGTTGGAGCCGTCGCTATTGATCAGATTGTCGTTGGTACTCATGCTGCTGAAGGTCGGGCTGGCCTGAATGCCGAACTGAAGGTCTCCGGGCAACTGAGCGGCAACGAAGGCTGGTAACAGAAAGAGTGCAAAAGCAAGCGTGGGAAGGCGGAGGGAATTGAAATTTTTTATCATGTGGGTCCGTTGGTTTAATGGTCCTTTATAATGAACGAGCCGGCGATGCTGGTGTTTAGCCCGACTATGAAAGTAAACGTAAAATTAACCCTCCTTAGCCTAATCTTCTTATCCTTCTGGACGTGCAGCGACGAAACAGCGTTGCCCCCCCCCGATATTTCGGGGATAAGTTCCCCGGTGGAGCTTGTCCGTTTCGACCGGGAACTGATGGCCCTGGATACAGCTGACCTGGCCAGCGGCATTAGCGAGCTGGACGTACAATTTCCGGATTTTACCGATAATTTCCTGCGGCATATTATTCCCTTACGGCGGGGGGACATCAGCCCCGAGGAGCAACTGTTGATGATGAAGGCCTTCCTGACCTTTCCCCTCATCAAGGAAGTGGATTCCACCATTCTTCAAAAGTTCCCCGAAACCGAGCTGGAAAGACATCGGGAAGACTTTGAGCGCGCCCTCCGTTACTACAAGTACTACCTCCCGGACGCCCCCCGCCCCGACACCTTGCTTACTTTCTTTTCCCAGTTCGAACTCGCCGGCGCGCTCTACGGTGATGGCGACCTGGCTGTCGGGTTAGAGTTTTTCCTGGGCCCGGATTATAACTACCAGCGGGTGGATCCGCGAGAAACTATTTTTTCCAACTACCTCACTCGGACTTACACCCCGAAGCACATGACGGAGAAACTGATGCGTACCCTGATCGAAGACCGCATCTCCCGGCCGCGAGGCGGCCGGCTGATCGACTACCTCATCTACGAAGGCAAGAAGCTGTTTCTGCTAGATAAAGTACTCCCGGAAACCCCGGACAGCATCATCCAGGAAGTCACGGCTCCCCAGATGGAATGGCTCCGTAATAACGAAATTCCGATCTATGCCCACCTCCAAAAGGAAAAGCACCTGTACAGTACCGACCCTATCCTGATCAGGAAATACACCCAGCCAGCTCCCTCCTCCCAGGGGATGCCGGGAGAGGCTCCCGGGCAGGCCGTTAACTACCTCGGTAAAAAGATCGTGGAGGCCTTTGTGAAGGCAAATCCCAGTGTCACGATGGCACAGCTATTGGCGATTGATGACGGGCAAGAGGTGCTGGCGGGGGCGCGGTATAAACCTAAATAGGGGGTAGCACTACCCACTATTTACTACTTACTTTTGTCTCATGGCTCAATACATCGAAGACGTCCACGACGTAGCCCGCATGATTCCTCCTGGCAGGGTGACCAACTACGGCGCCATCGCTGATTTTCTGACGCTTGGCAGCGCGCGAATGGCGGGGTGGGCCATGAATAAGGCACATGGCGCTAACGATATCCCTGCCCACCGGGTCGTTAATCGAAAGGGAGAATTGAGCGGGCGGAACCATTTTGCAACGCCGTCGCTGATGCAGGAAAGGTTGGAAGCTGAGGGGGTGGAGGTTGTCGACAATAAGGTGATTAACTTTGCGGAACTTTTCTGGTCACCGACCGAATTACTGAAATGACACAACTACTTCTAGAAACGGCCACGGATGTTTGCTCCGTCGCGATTACCCGCGATGGGGTCCTCCTGGCGGAGCATACCGCTACGGAATCACATCAGCATTCGAGCCACTTGACGCTGTTCATCGAGCGGGTGTTGGGGGAGGCAAAAATTAAGATGACGGAGCTGGACGAGGTCGTCCTGAGCGACGGCCCGGGCAGCTATACCAGTTTGCGGGTGGGGGCGGCTACGGCGAAGGGGCTGTGCTTGGCCTTGCCGGGTTTGCAACTGCGGGTGGTGCCAACACTTGCTGCGCTGGCGCTGGCTTCCGGCGTGATAAAAGCGCCGGTGCTGGCCACAATTAATTCTCGGAAAGGAGAGGTCTTTGGTCAGCTTTTTTTAGGGGCGCTGACGCAGGTGCAAAGTGAGTTAGGAAAGCAGGGGATCCCCCCCGGCCTAAATCCTTTGATCCTCGGGCCGACAAATATCCGGCTAACGGAAGACGACTGGCACCAAAAGCTGATTGTTGCGGCTGGAGAAAGGGAGATCCTCGTCTGCGGCTCCGGGCAGGGCCGGGTGTTGGAATTTGCACCGGCCGACAACAAACTGATCCCGGCATCCCCCGCACATTGCTCCGCCATCCATCTCATTGCACCTGCGGCCGCGCCTGATCATTCTCGCCTGGTTGACGTAGCGAGTTACGAACCTTTTTACCTCAATGCTCCCTTCGTCACGAAGTCGAAGAAAAAACTACTAGGGTGATGGAAAGCAACCGCTACGTACTCGAACTGTGCTACAACGGGACTAACTATTCCGGCTGGCAACGTCAACCCAGCGCGCTGAGTGTGGAAGAGACCATCGATACGACCCTGAGCACTATTCTTGGAGAAAAGATCAAAATTGTTGGTTGCGGTCGTACAGATGCTGGGGTGCACGCCAGTTACTACGTCGCTCATTTTGACTTCACCGGTGCTTTTCCCGTAGCCTTCCTCCGGCGTTTTAATCGCTTCGTGGCCAACGATGTTGCCCTCCTCTGCCTTTACCGCGTCCCGGCCGAATTTCACGCCCGGTTCCATGCTTCCGGCCGCGGCTATACCTACCGGATGGCCTTACAGAAAGATCCTTTCCGGCCCGACACCGTAGCTTCCTTACCACAGTTTGCCGATATTGACAGAGAAAAGATGCAAGCGGCCGCAAATATTTTACTCGAATACGGCGACTTCGCGCCCTTCTGCAAAACTAACTCCGAAGTTTACACCATGAAGTGCCAGCTTACGGAGGCCCGCTGGGGTTTTGCCGAAAAAGGGTGGACGTTTCACATCTCCTCCAATCGTTTTTTACGAGGGATGGTGCGCCTCATCGTGGGGATGTGCCTCCGGGTTGGAGAAGGGAAACTATCGCTGGAGGACCTGCGGCAGGCAATGGACAACCAGACGCGGCTGCCCAAACCATGGAGTGCTCCAGCGGCAGGACTTTATCTAAGTAAGGTAGAATATCCTGATAAAGCGGGCTGGGAACACTTGAGTTGACCTCGTTGAAACCTATCTTTGAAACAATCGCAGGTTTTTTTCCTACTTCGTGTTTTTACATACCGTTTTATCCCAAAGCCATGTTAACTCTCGTTCTTAGCTTCCTGATGTCTTTTACATTGGTGTTTGCTATTTCTCCGGCAATGATTCGTATTGCCTACCATAAAGGCCTGATGGCAGAGCCCGTCGACCGCAGCAGCCACAAGGTTTCCACACCATGTATTGGCGGTATTCCGATTTTCATCGGCATCATCTTTACTACGCTCTTACTTACTCCGCATGGTCAATGGGCCGAACTTCAGTTTATCCTCAGTGCCATGGTCATCGTTTTTCTGGTAGGGGTTAAAGATGATATCGAAGGGTTGTCCCCCCGCCATAAGATGGTCGGCCTCATCGTCGCCATCTCCATCCTGGTATCCCGCGGAGAGGTCCAGCTACACAATATGTACGGGCTTTTCGGCCTAGATGGCGACTTCCCCGGGTGGCTTAGCCTCCTGATTAGTGGTTTTACCCTGTTGGTCATTACCAATGCTTTTAACCTGATTGACGGCATCAATGGTCTTTCCGGCGTTGTTGGCACCATCGCCAGCGTCACTTTCGGTACCTACTTCTTCATGGTCGATCAGTTTTACCTGGGGGTCCTCTCGATGACTACAGCCGGGAGCCTGGTGGCTTTTCTTCGCTTCAACGTTACGCCGGCCCGTACTTTTATGGGAGATACCGGTGCCCTGGTCGTAGGGCTCTTACTTGGTGTAATGACCATTAAATTTATCGATATTGCTTCGGCTCCCGATCTATTGCCGAAGTACACTTTCGCCAATCCGATTGCCATAGCCGTCGGTATCATGATCATCCCTCTTTTCGATACGATCCGGGTATTTACCACTCGAATCTTACGTGGACACAGCCCTTTTCAGCCTGATCGACGACATATCCACCATTTGCTGATCGATTCGGGTCTGGACCACATGCAGGCGACGACTGTTCTCGGGCTTGCAAACATGTTGTTCGTCAGCCTGATCTTCGTTCTTGATGACCTACTTGAACTTCACGCACTGGTTGCACTGCAAATTGGGGTGGCGTTGCTGGCTACTTTCTTCCTC
Organism: Neolewinella sp.; assembly: GCA_047626445.1. GTDB lineage: Bacteria > Bacteroidota > Bacteroidia > Chitinophagales > Saprospiraceae > Neolewinella. The sequence continues at coordinate 21,420 of JBLHRW010000011.1, read as the reverse complement.
CATCGTAACGTCCGTCGGATCACGGCTGCCCGGTTGGCTGCGGGGAGCCCGAAGGAGGTGGCGGCAGAACCGCAAATAGAAAACGCTTAGTGGCCTGGTTACTGGTCTTTCTTGGCGGGGGGCTCGGTAGCCTCGCCCGCTACGGCCTCGCCCGCCTGCTGCCGCCGGCGGAGCTGGCCGAAGGCCACCTTCCCTGGTTTACCTTACTGGCGAACGTACTGGCCTGTGTCCTCCTAGGTATTGGCATCGGGCTAGTGAGCAAGGACCAGCTGTCCCGGCCCTTACAACTCTTATTACTCACTGGTTTTTGCGGCGGCTTTTCCACCTTTTCCACCTTCGCCCTTGAGTTGGTCGTTTTGGGAGAAGAAGGGCATACTGGGGCAGCGCTTTGGTACCTGTTACTTAGTTTACTGGGTGGGATGGGGGCGTTGTGGGTGGCGTTGGTGGTGGTGCGCTGATTTTTCTCAACTGATAGCTAGTACAGTGTAAACTCATCTTGTTAAATAACCAAAGGTTAAGCATCCAACCATGTTTCAGAACTCATTAGGGAAGTTGGTTTTGTTGCGCTGATTCTTCGTAGCCGGCAGGCATGTATGACGTGCTGCCACGCTTTGTAATAGTGTGCCCCCAATTGACTTGAAGTATCATTATACTACTGTCGGTTACTTGAGATGAAAACGTATTCGCGCCAGCTAGCACGGCCCTCCCACCGACTGCCTGTAGGGGCGATCCCTTGCGGTCGTCCGTACTGGCAAACGTTTTACTTCGTGTTCCCGACGGGAGTGTAGCATCAAGTATTCTTTAATTCGTTCTCCTCCAAATCTGTTGACTTCCAACACCCCATCCCCACAAGCACCGCCAAATTCAATAGATACTGCGCCCCCACCTTATCCGTTTCCATCTGGTCATTTATAATGTTGAAGGCATCGACGATGAGCATGGCCAGTAGGGCGGCCATGATGGCGTTGCGGGCGGCGGGATCGGTTTGCCGGTGGTACATTCGCTCTCCGATGATTAGGGCGCCAAAGATGTAGACGAGGAAGACAAGTAAGCCAGGGAACCCCTGCTCCACCAACGTCATGAGGTAATAACTGTGGATGCCGGAACGGCCCTCGTTGTCGGATACGTAGGTGCGGAAAGAGTTTACGGTGTAGCCCTTATAGTGATCGAGGAAGTTCCCCGGCCCCCAGCCGGTCCAGGGGCGATAGGGGACCATGTGGCCGGCGGCGACCCAGCGGTAAAAACGCTCCATCGTAGAGATGTCTTCCAGCTTGTAGGTGGCGGTGAGGAGGTTGTCAAAGCGTTCCTGGGTGATGGTGGTCTCGAAATCAGGGGCGTAGTCGAGGTACTTATTGTCTCGTACAAAGAAGAGTACTACGGCAATGGCACCGATAACGGCCAGCCCCAGGGCAGGTTTCAGTAACTGCCACTTGATGATGTAATACCCGCCCCCGGCCATGGCCAGAGCAACAAACGCTGCCCGGGTAAAGGAGAAGTACACTGCCGCCAGCCAGATGGGCATAACGATCAGCGTCAACCACCAGCTGGATTTACCCTGGCTGCGCAGCCACCAGCCCAGGAAAAATAACCAGGGCACAAAAGTGGCCAGGCAACCCGCATAGGAGACGTGCTCGTTCATGAAGGGGAACATCGTTTTATGCTGCATGGCAAAACTAAAGCCGTAGGCGGCATGGCGGACCAGGGTTTGCAATGCGACGAACAACAACGGCCACAATATGCAGTGTACCATGATGGTCACCTTGCGGGGCGTCTTGATGATGAGCAGAGGTAGGAGGAAGTAAGCGCCAACATACCATAACTTGGCCAGCGAAAATTTCAGGCTCACCAGGAACCCTTCGCTGTACAAGGTCGCAAACAAGATCCACCCTATGTGGGCGTACAGTAACCAGGCAATAGGGTGCCCGAAGCGTTTTTTCTCATACTGGGGCCAATGCTTAGCGGCGTGCAGGATGAGCAGGCCGGTAAGGCCGATGGCGAGCGGCTCCGTGGGTAGGTCTGTTCCGAAACCGCCGGGCAAAATGATGTTAGTGCTTATCGGGATCATTGCCAGCAGGAGCCAGAATAAGGGCCTGAAGTCTAGAAAAGCCTGCACTACAACCCAAACCAGCACCGGCACGCCCGCCAGCCAATAAGTCTCCGATACCATCCCCACGCCCAGGCACAACAACGCCAGTGCCGCATAGCCGTAGTAGACTTTGCGGGCCGAAGAAGCCGGAGGAGGGAGTTTATCGTTCAGCATTCGGGGGTCAGGGGTCAGGTTTTTAGAAATCAATAATTGTCAATCATCAATTAAAAATCTCCTCCCAGTTATACTGCCGTGCCGTATCGATTAACAAGGCTCCGACTACAGCAATGATGAAACTGAACATCATCGCACCGACCACCATAAGGCTGCGGATCGGGTAGCTCTTTGCCACTGGCACCTTCGCTTCTTCGATAACCTCCAATGCGCGTTGTTCGGAGCGCAGGATGGTTTCGAATTGCTTGAGGCGGATGCGATCATCGGAAAGGGCATCGTTGAGGTCTTGACGTTCTTCTTCCAGGTTCTCAATGGAGCCAATGCTCTGGTTCAGCCGCACCAACTGGCTGTCGAGGTTGATCCGGGCACTTCGCAAACCGGCGAGTTGTATTTCGTACTTCGCAATACTGTCGCGGGCGCCACGCCCGCCCCGTTGACGATACGCCTGTAGCTTTGCATTAGTGGTGGCAAGATTTGATTGCATTGAAGTTGTCAGTACGGCCAGCGCTTCACTTTGTGCGTTCGTATTGTACACCCCTGACTTTTTTCGCAGTTCCTCCAGCCGGCGGTTGATCTCCGTTAGGTTCTCCTCCCTATTCGTTACCTCACTGCGTAAGCCTGCGGAACTACGCTCCTGGGTGGCGCGGATCAGGTCGAGGCTGATCTTGTTGATCTCTTCACGCGCAGCGCGCGCCATGGCTGCTGCTCGAATGGGGTCCCGGTCTGACACTTCTAGTTCGATGGCGTCCCGGGGTGTTTTTTTTACGTCGTACAGACCTAGGAATTCCTGCCGGACGTAGACCGGGGCCTTTTTCTTCGTGCTGTCGATGTCATAGACCTTGTACAGATGAAACTGCTCGACCATTTCATCTACAAGCACATCACTTTCGGCAACAGCCATCAGCCGATCGATGTCGTCTCCTGTACCATAGAATTGAATGCGACTGTTGTTGTTGCCAAAAACACCGTCGATGGACACTTGGTCGGGGCTGATCGTAAGGAAAGCCGTCCGACCAGTGTAATATTCGGGTAACAGCAACGAGATGATCATCGCCAATATGGTGCCGGCCAGGGTTACGTAAATGATCGGCTTGCGCCATTGCCATAAACTGCGCAGCACTCCGATAAGGTGCGGTGGAGCCGGGGGGGCACTTTTAGAATTAGAAGCCATGTTCGTCATTAGGTCAGAAAAGTGCGCAAAGGTACGGGAAGCAGCCTTGCTTTACCCGGTACGTAACGAATAGATAACCTTAAGGGGCGGTGCGTGGCTTTTGATGGCGATGAATTGTGAAAACCATTTCTCGACAACATGGTAACTCCGTCATAACTTCAGTAAGTGTGCACTGCAGCAAAGGGCAATAAGGAGGCGTAGCCGGACCTTTTGCGGTTATTAAAATATAGGTACAAAGACGAGGATTAAGGCAATGCAGGAGCTACCGATTGAGCCTTTGCTTTGAACTTAAACGTCCGGCTTCCTCATCAACGCTATTCTTTGAGTTTAATCAGCACCACACCGTTGCCGCCCTGTAAGCCATAGCGATTCGTTTCACTGGCAGTTTTTAGCACTTTTATCTGGGCGATTTCGTTAGGATCAATGCTGCTATACAATTGGGAAAAATCATTCCCCAGGATCGTTCCATTTACCACGAACAGCGGGGTGGTGTCAGATTGTATGCTGCGGCTATCCCGGACCCGAATAAAGGCTGTCGGCCCAGACCCACGTACCTGCATACCGGGAATCCGCCGGAGGTAAGAGGTCAAGTCAATACCTGAGGCAGCGTCTACCTCTACGGTGTTGACATCGGCGCTGTCCGCTGCTGCCTTGTTTTTTATTTTTTGTGCAGCAGCCGGGCCACTTTTTGAGGTCGTGCAGCTGTTCAGCGAAAACAACGTTAATAGTAGGCAAAGGGAAAGTAGTCGCATGGACCTTTTATTTTAACCTTAAAGATAAGAGGTTCGGCGGCGTCTCTTGAATTATCTTTGCGACCTTAAATTCGCCTTCGTCCGTAGGAAGGCATAGACTTCTTCCAATGATTAATATGAAATTCCCTGACGGTAATGTCCGTCAGTACCCCGCCGGCAGCACGGCTTTCGAGATTGCCTCTAGCATCAGCGAAGGCCTGGCGCGTAATGTGTTCTCCGCCACCGTCAACGGTCAACTCACCGACCGTAATCTTCCGCTCAACGAAGACAGCACCATCATTTTTCATACCTGGAATGACCAGGGCGGCAAAGAAACCTTCTGGCACTCTACCGCTCACCTGATGGCTGAGGCCCTCGAAGCCCTTTACCCCGGCATTAAGTTCGGCTACGGCCCCGCCGGTGAAAATGGTTTCTTTTACGACGTCGAGCCACCGGAAGGCGTAGCCATCTCTACCGATGACTTCCCCACCATCGAAGCCAAGATGATCGAACTAGCTCGAGGGAAGAACGACTTCGTTCGTAAGGAAGTTAGCAAGGCCGACGCCATTGCCTATTTTACCGAAAAAGGCGACGAGTACAAACTCGAACTCCTCGAGAACCTCGAAGACGGTACCATCACCTTCTACACCCAGGGCGGCTTTACTGACCTCTGCCGTGGCCCGCACATCCCGAATACGGGGGCGATCAAAGCCATAAAGTTGATGAAAGTGGGCGGTGCCTTCTGGCGCGGCGACGAGAAAAATAAACAACTTACCCGTATCTCCGGTATCTCTTTCCCTAAGGCCAAAGAGCTTAAGGAGTACCTCGAAATGCTGGAAGAGGCCAAGAAACGGGACCACCGTAAACTCGGTAAAGAACTTGAGTTGTTCATGTTCAGCGAAAAGGTGGGCGCCGGTCTCCCTATGTGGTTACCCAAGGGGACCCAGCTTCGCCAGCGCCTGGTCAACTACCTCACCACCCGTCAGGAAGCCGCTGGCTACCAGCAGGTGATTACGCCGCACATCGGTAAAAAAGAACTGTACGTAACCAGTGGTCACTGGGACAAGTACGGCGAAGACAGCTTCCAGCCCATCAAGACGCCACGTGAAGGCGAGGAGTTCATGCTCAAACCCATGAACTGCCCGCACCACTGCGAAATCTTCAAGTTCCGCCCGCGGAGCTACCGGGAGCTGCCACTTCGCTTCTCTGAGTTCGGCACCGTTTACCGCTACGAACAAACCGGTGAACTCCACGGCCTCAGCCGGGTGCGTGGGTTTACCCAAGACGATGCGCACATTTTCTGTACACCCGAACAGGTGAAGGGAGAGTTCCTCGCCGTGGTCGACATCGTACGGGAAGTTCTCGGTATGATCGGCTTCGACGACGTTACCGCACAGATCTCCCTCCGTGACCCCGCTACCCCCGAAAAATACATCGGGAAAGATGAGAACTGGGAGATTGCCGAGCAATCCATCATCGACGCTTGCAAAGAGATCGATATGCAGACGGTAACCGCCTATGGCGAAGCCGCCTTCTACGGCCCCAAACTTGACTTCATGGTCCGTGACGCGCTTGGTCGCCAATGGCAACTAGGTACGGTACAGGTGGACTACAACCTCCCCGAACGCTTCGAATTGGAGTACATCGGCTCCGACAACGAACCGCACCGCCCAGTGATGATCCACCGTGCTCCCTTTGGCAGTATGGAGCGGTTTACGTCTATCCTCATCGAGCACACCGGTGGTAAGTTTCCGCTCTGGCTGGCGCCTGAGCAGTACGTTTTGCTCCCCATCAGCGAGAAGTTCAATGACTACTGCGAAGACGTTAAGAAGCAATTGGCGGAGCATGACATCCGTGGTGTCGTTGACGACCGTAACGAAACGATCGGCCGCAAAATCCGCGACAACGAATTGAAACGCATCCCTTTCTTGCTCATCGTTGGTGAAAAGGAAATGGAGGCTGGGGGCGTTGCCCTCCGCATCCAGGGCGAAGGAGATAAGGGGACAATGTCCCTCGAAGAGTTTACAACCTTTTTTAAGAGCGAACTCTAGCCGGTCGATATCTACATATCATGAAGTTTCGAGGGCACTTTCCAACTGGAAAGTGCCCTTATTCTTTTACGGAATTACTTTACCTTCTTTCCTGTAAAGGCCGGGCAACCAATTACGTCACATCAGCCGACCGATTAGAGCAGTAATTAATTACTGCGATCCAATTAGGCTGGAATGATCCACCGATCTAAATAGTGGGGTTCCTGCGTCAGTCATGTCTTTCCGGATAGTGCTCGAGGCCACTTATTTGAATAATCCTTTGCCGCCAGTGCATCCACAAACGGCAACTGCGGTAGCCCATTCTCCCCTTCCCCCATTTACTTTCCGGGTGAGCAAGCGCAGCGCTGCGAACGGTACCTGCGGTAGTTCCTTCTCTTATTCTCTCCTTCTCTCCTTCCATTATTCACTAAGCCACCGCCCGCACCCGAGAAGCCGCCCAAACCGCCAACACACTCATCACGATGGTAAAGTACCCCAACCATTCGTAGTGTTCCAACTTGCCATCGGGCCCTTCGGTGATGATGAAGCCAGCGATGACGGTACTGGAAAACAAGGCCATTTCGTTGATGGATTGCCGGATGCTCATGAAGCCACCCCGGTTCTCGGGGCGGACGACGGAGGTGATCATTGTTGTAGCTGGAACGTTACGCCCGCTGGCGACGACAAAGAAAGAAGAGGTGGCCACCAGGGCAATGGCGATGGACTCTGTATCCAGGTTCGTAAGGGTGTAGATGCTGCCGAGGGCAAAAAATGAGGCGATGGTAAAAATGCGCATCCGACCATATCTATCCGCCAGCCGACCGAAGAGGGGTAGGAGGACTACGGTAAGTGACCCGCCGATCAGGTAGATGAGGCCGACCTCCTTGTCCTCGAACCCGATATTGATCTGCATGTACGGCGCAATGAAGGGGATGATGGTGAAATGGCCCAGCATCAGCGTCAGGGTGAAGAGCAGGGCGGCCCGTTGGTTTGCGTCGGAAAAGATGCGAACAAAGGGATCAACGACTTTGGCGAAACCATGCTTCGGAACCAAGGCCGTGGCTAGGAGAGGAACGGCTGCATCGTCGATTGCGTCGGCCCCTTCCCCTCTTTGCTCCCTTTCCCCTTTACCCCGCACCTGCGGCCCCGCCTGAAAAGCAGCTTCTGCATCGAGATGTCCGCGCAAGGGCGGGACAAAAAACCAGGCCAACACCACAAAGAAAGCAGCAATGCCTGCCGTGACGATGAACGGAGAATTCCAGCCATACTCCGCCGCAATCCAGATGCCGGCCGGTACCCCGACGATACTGGCCACGCTGAAGGCCGTCATCACCCAACCCATGGCCGAAGCCCGACGCTCCAAAGGGATCACATCGCCAACAATGGCCAGCACCAAAGCCCCCAGTGTACCGCCGAAAATACCGGTGCAAGACCGGAAGACCAGCAGCATAATATAGCTAGGCGCAAATGCACAGGCCAGGGTGCCAAGGGTAAACCCACAAAAAAGGAACAGTAAAGCGGTGCGTCGGTCAAACTGATCGATGAAGGCCGTACTGATGAGGTTACCTATCAGCGCGGCACCGGCATAAGCCGACACCACCCAAGCAAATTGCCCGGGCGAAATATCGAAAACCTCCATGATCGTCTTGCCCAGCGGCATAATGATTATGAAGTCAATGATGTGCGAAAATTGGACGGCGGCGAGGATGAAGAGCAGGCGCTTTTCGTTCATGGTGCAGGGTTCAAGTTGCAAGTTAGCAGGTTGCAGGTTGCAGGTTTTGCCAGCACCCTGATAAAGAGGTCAAATAACTCGCTCCGCTGGCGGACTCTGATCAAGTTGGTTGTCGGAATAAAGAATTACTTCCAGAAGTAGGGAAACAGGCCTGCAAGGGGAAAGTTATGGGCTAGTATTTAGTTAAACTATTTATACCGTTAACTTTACAAGAAATGAGAAATTATACCTACTTATTAGCCTTGTTACTGTGTCTTTCATTTACGCTTGATGCCCAGGAATCCCTACACCGCTATTGGAACCTAGACGGCCAACCTATTTCGAAAACTGAGCAGCGTATGATCTTTGATCAGGACCGAGGAAACATCATTTCAGTGGCGATAGACAGCGTTGATTGGGTCGAGCATAGATTGGTTCCCAGATGGGAAAAGGGACAGCTTTCAGCAGAACAAAACCAAGCATTGAAGAACTACCTTAACCACCAAAGAGAAGCTCCCTTACCTGGAAAATATCAGGCGGCCGTTATTTTCTATCCCGGAAAGGACCGCTCCAATTCAACCGGCCTGGCTACACGAAATAGCTACGCGAGGCTTTATGATCGCTTTGAAAAAAAGTTGAAAAGGCTGAAGACAGCTTATCCTTTCTACATTTATAAGAATAAGGAGGGTTTAGAGCGCCAGTCAAAAGATCGTGATTGGCGTAAGGATGCTGATCAACTGATCGAGCAAACGTTCTTTAAGTTCCATTACCCTGGAGGTAGTTACGTAGTCGTTGATGAGCAGGGGCATTTCAGCGCTTTTTACGGAGAGTACATGATTTCGAGTGTAATTGAAACTGCCCGCAAAATGAAGACCAAAAACTAATTCCTACTGCCGCACAATCTTCTCCGTAAAACTGCCTCCACCATCCAGGCGGACCGTGAGGTAGTAGGTACCCGCAGGGTACGCTGCCAGTTGGAGCGATTGGTCCAGGGCGGTTCCGGTAACAACGCGGCGGGCAGCCAGTATCCGACCGGTCACATCGTGCAACAAAAGGGTCGCCGGTTGTGCGGAAGGTAATTCGCCGGTCACCCGAACTTCGTCGTTGGTGGGGTTCGGGTAGAACTTGAGGCCGAAGGGTTGCTCCGCCTCATGGTTACTCGTCAGGAAGGTGAAGTCCAGGTAATTGAGGTTAAACGGTGCCTGGGTAATCAGAACACGAAGTATTTGCTGCCCCGCAGGCAAGGTTGCCTCGTAGCTGGTTGTCGTCCACGTCTGCCAGCCACCGGTGGAAGAAAAAGTGGCGGTGTGCATATCCGTGGCGTTTCCTGCAACATCGAGCAACTGTAGTTTAATGCCACCAGCCCCTCCATCGGAGGCGTTCCGATATTCCACCGTGTAGGTGCCTGCTTGTGCAACATCGACGAAGTAGTCCAGGTAATCTCCAGGGTCCAGGAAGCCAATGTTCTGGCCGCCGCCTACATCAGTCGTGTTCTCGAGCTGAATACCCTGCTGCTTGAAGTAATCTTCTGCTTCCATCCGGCCGGGAATGACACTGATGATGGCTACGTTGTTCTGAATAGGTTGCCGGGTGAAGGCCTCCAGGCTGGTACCGTCCGTGGCCGTAAGGTTCGTACCGGTGTAGGACGCAAGGATGACGTCTTCGGACCGGAAAACAGCGCTGGTAGCTAATTCCACCGTGCGGGTTCCGCTTGTGGGGAAGGCTGCGCCAGTCACGGTTACGGAAGTGCCATTAACGAACAGCTGAAAATCGCTGGCAGAAGGGCTGGTAGCTCCATCCATCGGCTTGTTCAAGTCAACCTGCACGCTTTGAGCACTGAGCGTTTCTCCCGCGAGAAAACGGGTATTCAGCGTCGTGATGTCCCCTGTCTTTACGAATTCCATCCCGCCCAGGTTAAAGCCATCTTTATCTACGTAAAACCGAAGGTGTTTATCTGCCGTAGTGAGGGGGATGTTAAGCAGTGTCGTCGTCTGAAATCCCTGCCAGTCTCCTGTGTTTGGCACGGTACGCACGGTCGTCAAACCCGCGTCGCCAATCTGAAAGTGAAAAGCACCGCTGTCCGCGTCCGCCGCCGTCCGTATCCGAGCGGAATACAGGCCATCTTCCTGCACATCGACGGTGTATTGTAGCCATTCCCCGGTCGCCAGCCAGCCTACGTGGACGCCGTCCGTCAGCATATCATCTTCAGACTTTTCCAGATCTACCCCATCATTGCGGTAAATCCAGCCATTGTTCCAGGCTGTATAGGTGCCGGTCGTTACCGCGAAGTTGGCCTGGTCAACGTCATAGTAAGCGAAGTCCACTTTGCCCATGTCAAAATCAGGAGAATGGATGACCCCAGGAAGCTGGTGTTCTTTGAAGGGCAGTGTTTCGTCGGTCGTATTCTGCCGGAAGAGGGCGTCAATTACGTCCTTCTGGTAACGGGCGTTTTCCAGCTTCAGCTTATCCGCAAGGTCCATCAAAATGGTCGTTGCCTCGCCTGCGGAGGGCGCTGGTTCCCGGCCTTCCCAATAATCGATCAGGAGCTGCCAGCCGGCGGTGCGTTCTACGGATACAGGACCGGCAATAGCATCAATTTTCTTCCAGGGCCACCAGGCCCAGCCGATGTTATGATCGGCAAAGAGTTTGGTCGCTGTCTGGAACCAAACGTTGGAGTTCTCTCCCGTCTCGCCGAAGTACAGCGGCACGTTGTGCGTCTCCCGCAGGTCAAGTACCCATTGGATGGAAGCCTGGTCGTTGACCGACCAGTATTTGTGCGGGCTGTACACCAGGTTATTATCCCAGGGTGGGGTAAGGCCGGTGAAATCGTTAGCGAACCAGTTGCCTTCAATGAAGAGGATGTGGTTCTGGTCAACCGTACGGATGGCAGTAGTAATGCGGCCATAGAGGTTCCGCAGTGCGGTGCCGCCGGGTAGGTTGTAGTTTACTTCGTTGATCAGGTCGTAGCCGCCTACCGTCGGCTCGTCTTTGTACCGCTCGGCAAGGCGGCCCCACAAGGCAACGGTCTTATCCCGGTTCGCCTCACTTTCCCAAAGGTTGGGTTTGTCCTCATCTCGGTCGGAGATGCCTGCATCGTTGCCTTGGCCGCCGGGTGCTGCGTGCAGGTCGAGGATGACGTACATGTCTCTGGCTTTACACCAGGCGATGAGGCTGTCCGTCAGGGTGAAGCCTTCTTCGAGCCAGGTCTGTTCTCCGGCCACGGGCTCTGCCTCAATCGGCAGGGTGTACAAATTGTAATGCATCGGCAAACGAACCGAGTTAAACCCGGCCTGATGCATGGCCTCAATGTCGTTTTCGTTTGTGTGGTTGGCCCGCCAGGCGGCGTAGAACTCGTCGGTTGCTTCCTGGCCAACCAGCTCCACCATCCTTTCGATGAGTTGGTGCTGGGCGTTGGCAAAGCCGGCGGTTTGCAGCATGTAGCCTTCCTGGAGCATCCATCCGCCCAGGCCCATGCCTTTCAGGATGTATGGTTCGCCAGCCTCATTAACGATTTCTTTAGCGTCAGTACGCAGGAAGCCCTGAGCGGAAAGAGCGGAGATAAACAGGCAAAGTATGCCCGCAAAAAGGTAGTTTGGTTTGATCGACATCAAAGAGGAAATTAGCTGAATAATTGATAGCAATACACTGCATCTTGGTGTCAAATATAGACGATCAATTAGAAATAGCCCCTCGGCCTTAGTTCTTCACGATGGTTGTTGTACTCATTTTACCATCAACGCTTATCGTGAGGTAGTAGATGCCGGGTATAAGCTGAGACAGGTCTAGTTCTTTGCTGGTAGATCCAACTTTAGCTTCCAGAATCGTTTGCCCTACTACATTAGTCAGGACCAGCGCATCAATAGGTGTGTTTGCCGTAACGACAACAAATTCTTGCACGGGGTTGGGGTAAACCGTTAGTTCGTAGTAAGCGGCATTTTCTGTGCTGGTAAGGAAGCCATTCAAGGTCAGTACAAAAAAATCCCTGTTGCCATTTGAAGTTAAGATGTTCTCTTCGTCGTTGATGCCAAAGTCTACGGAAGCATTAAAACTACCGGTAACCGAAACGGTTCCTTCTGAGCTTACGGCAATTCCCCTACCTCTGTCTTCTGAAGCGCTGCCCATCGTATTGGCCCAAACGTAGTTACCGCCGGTATCGAGCCTTAAGACGAAAATATCCCTACTGCCAGTAGACGTTCGCTCTTCCACGCCTTCATTGGGATCAAAGTCAACGGTTTCCTCAAACATCCCAGTAAGGTATAGTTTGCCGGAAGGATCAACTGCGAGATCATGGGCTTGGTCCATCCCCATACCGCCGATGGGTTTTGCCCAAACAACGTTACCATCCGTATCTATTTTTTGGACAAAAATATCGTCGCTACCATCGTTGGAACTAAATACTTCTGTTCCAAAAGTAGCCTCTCCCTTAAATGACCCCGTTACGTAAGTATTGGCATCATCATCTGAATCAATGGCGAAGGCGAAATCGAAATTTGCACCGCCCATAGGTTTTGCCCATTGCACGTTACCTGCGCCGTCTAATTTAAAAACAAAAACATCAGCGGCACCTGCTGATGTCAAAGAAACGGTTCCTGCTCCAAACGAGAGCATTTCGTAGAAGTAGCCCGTTACGTAAGTATTGCCATTGGCATCGGGTACAATACCCAAAGCGATGTCCGAACTTGGACCTCCTGCTGTGATGGCCCACATATAATTTCCGTCGCGGTCTAATTTCTGCACGAATAAATCTTCATCCGCCACTGAAGTAAAATTGACCTCGCTGCTTTCGCTTGGGTCAAAGTCAGCGGTACCGTCAAAGCTTCCGACGAGGTAAACATTATTGTCCGCATCTATTGTCATTCCGGATATATCTCCAGTTCCCGCACCCGCTATGGTTTTTACCCTGATGAAATTACCATCCGCATCCAATTTTAGTAGAAAACCATCCGAACCTCCTGCTGAGGCTACTTCAGTAATACCATCATTCGGATCGAAGTCAACGGTGCCGCTAAAAAAACCGCAAACGTAAAGGTTTCCTTCGCCATCAATTTCCAGGCCAGTAGGAGAATCAAAAGCAGTTCCTCCAATTTTCTTCGCCCAAACAAAGTCTCCATTAGCGTCTAGCTTTTGGATGAACACGTCGGTACTGTTTTCTGCCACCAATTCTTCGATGCCACTTCCCGGGTCGAAGTCAGCAGAGCCTTGGAAAAACCCGACGGTGTATACATTCCCGTTCTCATCGATTATTATATCCTCTCCTCTCTCATTTCCCTCTCCGCCTGCATTATTTGCCCAAAGAGCGCTTTGTGCTGTTGCCATGTTTACCGACAAGCAAAGAATTGAAAAGATCAATAAGTGCTTTTTCATACTATTTTATTTTAGTTCCCTTTCAGGAGAAATGCAGGAAAAGATGGGCTTAAACGCATCATTTATTCCGTCAAAGTTAAGCGAAAAAGCTTTGGGGAATTCTAAAGGCACTCCATCTCTGATTACGGCTATTTGCAAAGCCTGACTGCCGCAAATATCCGTGACGGTCACCCTATAATCTCCGGTTTATGAAACGATGGTTGGAGGAGTTTTTACAATAAGGTCGGAGAATAGTAATGCAACGAACTAACGATTTTTATCTCGAACGGACCTCCCTAATCACCCCGATCAGGATAAGTACACCAATACCTACGCCTATGCGCAACCAGTAATCCTGCTGGGTCAGCACGGCCGTTTCGAGGTGAGTAGGGTTGGCAGCACAAGGGGTTCCGCTGCCAGCTTCTATCGCCCAGTGCCGGGCGTCGGCATTATCGAGCCCGGGCAAGACCAGCGCATAGGTGAAGGCAGTGTCTGGGTTGGGGATATCGTAGGTCAGGGTGTTGACGTAGCTGCCGTCGGAACCATAGAGGCCCAGGACTTCGTTTGCTTTGTCAAGGCCGAAGCTTAGGCCTTTAATCACGTTGTAGGCCTGGGGGTGAGTGTGGCGAAAGCGGTCAGCATCTTTACAAATAACCAAATAGTCTCTGGGGCCGATTTGCGCGACAGGGAGTTGGAATTCGTGGGTGTTGTCGGTCAGCAGCCACCCGGTCAGGTCCACGTTGGTGTCGCTGCGGTTGTGGAGTTCGAGCCAGTCGCCGCTGGCTTTACCGGCGGGGTGGATCTCATTGAAAATCACTTGCCCGGCCAGTGGGTGATCGTATGGCTCAAACAGCGCTTTCAGTTCGTAGCTGCTCCGGTCGGTCAATGGCAAATTCAGTTCCGGGCTTTGTGTACTTGCACCTTCCCAGCCTTTGAAACGGAAGCCAAGGTGGGCGACGGCGCGCAGGTGCAAGGGAAGGTTTTGGAAGTACGTCCCGCTGTAGCTGGCCTCGTCGATGCGGAGGTTTTTGTTTAGTTCCACGTAGCCGCCGGGCATAGCAATGAGGGAGATGGCGCGGTCTTCACCACCGTTGAAAAAATCACGCAAGTGTTCGCGCAGGTGCGCCGGCCGTTCCCGGCCGAAGGCCCGGACCCGGGCAAGGTGGATCCGCCAATTTTTATCTTTCCCTTTCCAGCGGGCGAGCTGCCGCGGCATGTCGAATTCCAACCCGGCAACGCGGCGTTCGATGGCGGCGGCAACGGTGACAGGCGAAAAGTCCGTATGCAGGTAATCGAGCGTCCGGTTGGCAAACAGGCGGCGGTACTCCGGGTTGGCCAGCAGCTTGCGCTGCAGCAGCGTCGACCACGGTGGGTTCGGCCAGCTGGGGCCATTGGCGGCGGTGTAGAAAGCGAGGGTGTTGCGCGTGTAGCCATCTTCGGAATGGAGGCTGAAGCCCTGATCGACATCGTACAAAATCCAGCGCCAGCGCCCCTCCGGGGTTTGCGGCCGCCAGAAGCGGATGTTGCCACCAGCGTCGCGGTTGTCGAAGTAGGTCTGCGCAATCTGCAGGCGCTGGTAATTGTCGATGTCCATTAGCTCTCCCAGTTGTCGGAAATTATCAGGTTGGCTCAGGTCGTTATTCTCCACGAAGCGCAGCAGCTTGCCGTAGGTGCCGATCGTACCGTGTTTGACGGATACTTTGTGCTCCAGGAAGTCGATCTTGTTCTTGTCTACCTCCGGGTGGCGATCTCCGATGAATTGGGGGTTGATCTTCTCCCGTAAATGGTAGATACCCCAGTACTTTGCGTTGATGTAGACCTGGACGGGTCGGGCTGCCTGGCGTTCCAGGTCCCAACTCTCCTCTTGCAGCAGGCTGGTCATCAAGGCGTCCCGCAGGTAGCTGCGGTTCCAGTCAGAGCCCGCGTTGCGGGCCACCAAAAACTGGAAGGACTTGCCCGCAGCATCGCCGAAAATATTGTGTTTGATCCGCTTTTTACCGTAACGCTCGCGGGCGGAGAGTGAAAACGATTTCTGCGGGTGGAGCCGGCTCATGCCGCCAAACATCCGGAAGCCGACGGTGCCGCTGAAGACGGCCGCACCGTCGGTTTCGATCAGGTCAAAGTGAGCGGGGTGCTCTTTCTTCGTCCACCAGTTGGCACCAGGTTTTTTCCAGTGACCGGGGTCCGCTCCCGGGCCGGCCCGAAACCAGCCATTGATCCCGTCAAAAAGCCGCCAGGGGTCGATCCCGATGCTGAGGGTCGCCAAGCGGCTGGCGGGCTCATCGATGAAATAAGTACTTCCGGAGATGGTAGAGGTTCTTTTTCCTGCTGCATCTAAGGTAGCGTAGCGGACGAGGGTGGTCCGGGCCAAGGTGAAAGATGCTTCGAATATAGGGGACTTGGCCGAGGGGGTGCTCCCGTCAAGGGTATAACGGACACCAGCGGGTAAAGTGATTTCTACAGGGTGGTCGTAAAAGCCTGCTTTGCTTTCCTGTCCTTCCATTGCACCCGCGTTCGCGCCGAAAAAAACACCCGGCAACAACCACAAGACCAGCAAATTTGTCCTTATATATACACGCAAAATAGGGGGTGACTAATAATAAACGCTCACAGCTAATGCCCGAAAGATACTTCGGTCTGATGACATACGCTCCCAAAACAAGCGCCAAGCTTAAACCATTAACCACCAAAAACTACTCATGCGCCACAGTATTGAAAACCATCGCCTCCGTATCTCCATCGATGATGTAGGTGCAGAACTTGCCAGTCTGGTCAATTTCGATTCCGGGAAAGAGTATATCTGGCAAGCCGATCCCGACGTGTGGGGGAGCCACGCGCCAGTCCTTTTTCCGATTATCGGGATGCTCAAAGACGGGGAAACACAGATAGACGGTAAGACTTACCGCATCCCCAAACACGGCATGGTGCGCCGCAACGATAAACTGGAGCTGTTCAATCATTCCGAAGACCTGATCACCTTTCGGATGTGCTGGAGTGAGGAAACCCTAAAGACTTACCCCTACAAATTCGATTTCCGGATAACCTACCGCCTGCGCAACGAACACGTGATCGTGTATCACGAAATACAGAACCACGGGGAGGAACCGATGTACTTCTGCCTGGGGGGGCACCCAGCCTTCCGTGTCCCGCTGCACGACCACCAGTCTTATGACGCTCATTTTCTACGCTTCGAGCACGATGAAACAGCGGAGTCAAATACCGTAACCAAAGCCGGTACCCTCCGCCGAACTACCCGGCCGGTGCCTTGGCAAAAAGGAAATATCCTGCCCCTCACCCACGAATTATTCGAAGAGGATGCGCTGGTGTTGCGGAACCTGAACTCACCCAGTGTGGTGCTGGAAAGCCGCATCACCGGCCCCATCCTGAAAGTGGATTACGCCGGGTGGACGCACCTCGGTATCTGGGCCAAGCCGAACGGCGATTTCGTGTGCATCGAACCCTGGATGGGATTAGCGGACTATGAAGACAGCGATGGCCAATTCGTCAATAAAGAGGGCCTCGTTGCGCTAGCGGCGGGCGAAACCTACGAAATGAGTTACGACATTAAGATATTATAATTTGGCTTATTACCGCCCATGAAGCTAACAGCGCTTATCTTATATGTGCCGTTGATAGATTTACTATCAGGTGTATAATTGTTTGCTTTCATGACTAATCCCTTTACTTTCGACTTCAGTCACCTGAAGGGTGATTTTCTTGGTGGCCTCACTGCCGGTATCGTTGCCCTGCCACTGGCCTTGGCTTTCGGTGCGCAAACCTCCCTTGGTGCTATGGCAGGCCTGTATGGTGCTATTGCTATCGCCATCGTTGCGGCTATGTTTGGCGGTACCGCCACCCAGGTTTCTGGACCGACAGCGCCAATGACGGTGGTCTCCAGTGCCGTTATTGCCGACTCCATCATCGAAAGCGGGGCCAACTCCGCCCAAGAGGCACTGATGCTCATCCTGGCCGTTTTCTTCCTCGCCGGCCTCATCGAGATGCTCCTCGGCGTAGTAAAATTTGGGCGCTACATTAAATACATTCCCTATCCGGTGGTGTCGGGCTTCATGTCGGGTATTGGGGTGATCATCATTATCACTCAGATTTTCCCGTTGCTGGGTTATAATTCCAACCAGGATCAAGAGTTGGTGCAGTTGCAGATGGTCCACGCCGAAGAGCAAATTCTGGAAAAGATCATCAAGGAAGAAGAACAGAACGGTACGTTGAAAGGCGTAATGGACGGTAATGTTATAGCCGCTACCGACGCTGCTTTCGAAAAGGTCTCCAACGAGCAGATTCTGGAGGAAGCCCGCAACCAGGCAAGTAAAAAAACCAAGGGTACGGTAGGTACCATAAGAAATATCTTGCGCCCTTTTCAAACGAACGGGATCAACTGGCTCAACTTGCTTCTGGCAATGGGAACGGTCATTGTTATTTACGGCTTTAAACGAATAACGACGGCGCTGCCCTCCAGTTTGGTCGCCTTGGTCATTTTTACCCTGGTGTCCTACTTCTTTTTGGAGCCCGGTTCAGTTCCCGTCATCGGCGAGGTAACCCAGGGGTTCCCACCGGTATACTTTGGGTTTTTTGGTGAGTTCGTGAGCGGCAATAACATCATCATGATGCTGGAGTTTGCCGTGACCCTCGCTTTGTTGGGGGCCATTGATTCCCTGCTTACGTCCGTTGTCGCTGACAACATCACGAAGACTAAGCACGACCCTAATCAGGAGTTGATCGGCCAGGGACTAGGTAATATGGCGGCGGCGTTTATCGGCGGCTTGCCAGGAGCCGGTGCTACGATGCGGACGGTCATCAACGTTAACTCCGGAGGTAAGACCAAGATATCCGGAATGATCGCAGGTTTCTTCCTCCTGGCCGTACTTCTGGGCTTGGGCGGCATCGTACAGTACATCCCCATCGGCGTGCTGGCGGGTATCCTGCTTACCGTCGGCATCGGAATTATTGATTATAAAGGCTTCCGCCACCTGCGGGCCGTGCCAAAGGGGGACGCCGTTGTAATGATGCTGGTGCTTTTTCTCACGGTTTTTGTCGGGTTACTCCCCGCCGTGGCTATAGGTATGGTGCTCGCGACCTTGCTGTTCATGAAAAAGACGGCTGATTCCGTCGAAGACGGCGCTTCCACCAGCAGCCTCAAAGAATTTAGCCAGGAAAAGCCGTGGCGGGATGAAGGAAACCTGATCCAGCGGGTTGGTGAGCGGGTGTACATCAAGCACCTCGACGGACCCCTGTTTTTCGGATTCGTCAGCTCTTTTCAGAGTATCGTCAAGAATCTTCCCAACGTAGAAGTCGTCATTATCCGGATGGGTAGGGTGCCTTACGTTGATCAATCCGGCCTGTATGCAATGGAAGATGCCATTCTGGACTTGCAGGGCCGGGGCATTGCCGTAGTGTTCACGGGCATGAACGAGCAGGTGCGAAGCATGATGGAACGCATCAATCTGATCCCCGGCCTGGTCGATGAAAAGTACTCCTTTGAAACATTTAAGGAATGTCGGAGCTGGCTGAGTGAGCGCCTCGAAGAAGGGGATCTCGATGCGGTTTCTACGGAACAAAAGAACGCACCGCCTAGGGCGGGGGATAATGTGGATGAGATGTAGGCCTGGCTGCAGGTGTGTATAATAAATTGCAGGATTTCAAAGATTTTGATGCCGGAGACGTCTCCCCTCTTCTAGGAGAGGGGCCGGGGGAGGGGGAGGGGGGATAGACCACCTGCAATCTGTTATATGCAACCTGCAACTTGAAACCTACAACTTTTATGTACCTTTGGCTGAAAGGGTATACGCAGGCCTTACAAGCCTTCGTTATTCCCCGGGAATCAGATTCGTAGCACGTAATCGGTTCCGGTAGCAGCCTTCGGGCCATCCACGAATAATAATCCTTCCGCGGAAGGTTACTATAGCATAGTTGTTCTTTCGGCCGGGTTAAATCGGCTAAAAACCAGCGTTTTATCAGTGCGTTACTTTTTAGGCGCGGCCGCTGGTGCAAGCAAAGGTTTGTTTAAGGAGCAATGTTTTTGTCCTCTCTGGTTGTCCCTTTACGGGGAGCTGGCGGAGGGTGCCTACCGGTTTCGACCACCGTACACGGGCTTGGTTTTCCAACAGGATTACTAGGATACTAATGTACTTTCACCAACTCATTCATCAGCCTCAGGGGCTTAGGCAACTACGCCAAATGGCGGCGACAGACCGTTTGCCGCACGCCAACCTGTTGTTGGCGCCTCCGGGCGGCGGCGGCCTGGCCGCCGCACTGGCCATTGCTACCTTGCTGCTGTGTGAGAACCGTAGTGGGGAAGAAAAGGATACACCTTGTGGTACCTGCCGGGCCTGTCGGAAAACCGATAAATACGTCCATCCTGATCTGCACTTCGCCTTCCCGACCATCGGTTCTAAAACCAATAGCGATCCTTTCCTGCCGCAGTGGCGTCGAGCGCTGAAGGAAGCCCCCTACCTGGAGGCTAACGATTGGCTCGAACGTATTGGGGCCGAGAATAAGCAAGGCAACATTACCCGCGATGCCTGCGCCAACATCATCCGAAAGCTGAACCTCAAAATTTTTGAGGGGCAGTACAAAATCATGCTTATCTGGCTTCCAGAGTACCTCGGTAACGAAGGAAACCGATTGCTGAAAATGATCGAGGAACCACCAGAGAAAACCGTATTTCTGCTGGTTGCCGAACGGGCAGAACTCATCTTGAATACCATTCTCAGCCGTTGCCAGCTCACGAAGCTGACTCCGCCAACGGCTGCAGAAATGACCGCAGCACTCTCTGCCAAAGGCCTCGATCCTGAACGCGCGGCTGCCGCCGCACGCCTGGCCGACGGTAACTACAGCCTGGCTGGTTCCCTGGTCGAAAACGAAGCCGTTAACCACGGCCCCCGCTTCCTCATCTGGATGCGCGCCTGCTTTCAGGGTAGTGCCGCAGGCCTCACTGCCTGGACCGACGAGTTCTCAAAAATTGGCCGCGAAAATCAAAAGCACTTCCTGCGCTACGCCCTCCACTTCTGGCGGGAGTTCCTCCTGCTCAGCGTAACGGGTAATGCGGCCAATAACGTCCGCCTGCCCGCCAACGAACTGGAAAGCGCGCGCAAGTTACTGCCACTGGTCGACCATGACCAACTAGCAGATATCACCCATATTCTTAGTGAATGCACCGAACACGTAGAGCGAAACGCGAATCCTAAGATTCTCTTTCTCGACGCTGGAATCCGCATTCACCAAATCCTCCGCCGACCGAAGCCTCAGGCCCAATCGGCGTCTTAAATAATCAGGGAGTAATGAACTTATAGGCAAACACGCACAGATCCCGGAGGGATCAAATCGTTTTAACCCCGGACGAAGCAAGTCGCGAAGCGACGAGCGTAGCCCGGGAATATAGCGATGAGCTAAGCCCAGGATCACACCGATGAGTGTAGTCTGGGGCATAGAGACGAGCATAGCCTAGGGCGAAGCGACGGACACTGTCTTAGCCAGCCCACTCTCCACAAAAAGAACAATCCATGGCCTGCAAATCCTGCGGATCCGGAACCAACGAAGACGGCACGCCAAAAGGCTGTGGTAGTAAAGGTTCCTGCAATACTGGCTCCTGTAATAAACGGAGTTCATACGACTGGCTGGCCGACCTCGGTATCGACGATCCTTACGCCAACAACATCGTTGAGGTAAGCTTCAAAGCCGGGGCCTCTCAGGGGTTCTACCATGCGCCAGCGGAGCTGGAGGTCTTTACCGGAGACAACGTCGCGGTAGAAACCCAAAACGGCTTCAATGTGGGCCGAATCACCCTCAGTGGAGAACTGGTGCGGCTGCAAATGAAAAAGAAAAAGGTGGCCGAAGCCAAGGTAACTGAGTCTGTAATCCGACGGGCCAACGCCCGCGACATGGAGAAGGTGACCGAAGTCCGGCGGCTCGAAAAGGAGACCCTGGTGAAAGCCCGGGCCATCTCCCGACAGAACCACGTCAAAATGAAGGTGGCTGACGTTGAATACCAGGGCGACGGCCGTAAGGCAACGATCTACTACACCGCAGATGACCGGATCGACTTCCGGGAGCTGGTTCGCCAGTTCTCCCACCAGTTCCGAGTCAAAATTGAAATGCGGCAGATCGGCCCCCGCCAGGAAACTAGCCGCCTCGGTGGCATCGGAAGCTGTGGGCGCGAA
>JBLHRW010000010.1:0-29169 GCA_047626445.1 Neolewinella sp. | reverse complement strand
TTACCTGGGACTACGTCGTTCCTCCTTGTCCCAGGCAACTCAAGTGCAGTCGCTACGCGACAAACAGAGACATTCAAAAACTTAGTTTACACTGTACTAGGCATTGGAGCCGAGCGTATCGGCTATTGAAGAACCCACCGCCCAGAATGAAGTTCCCCATGGTGAGGGCAGCATAGTCAGGGTGACTGGTGCTGATTGGCATAGTCTGTGAAGCGAGGAAGAATGCGTATATTTATTTTCTTTTAGCAAGTCCGACATCGCGAAGTCAACTTTGTTAGCATCTGAACTAATAAAGTCCACAAAAGGCCTGAAGGCACTGTTGCTGTTTAATTGAAAAACAGCGTTTCTCATTAATTCGTACTTATCACTGCTAATAGACGCAGAGTCAACATTATAGAACATCCGACTAACGCTCTTTATATCGGCAATATCCATGTTCATCTTATCGAATATTCCTTTTCTACGTAGCCTTTGAATGATAATTTCTGAAAATAGTAAGGAACTGACTTCCGGCATACCGTCTTCGAACTGAGTATTGAACAAGTTCAACGCATTCTCCCTGGCTTTCGGATAAACACACGCACTGCTTTTGTACTAACCTCCCTTGCACCCCGCTGCCGCGCCAAAAAAATCAATAAGCCCGTAGTTTCTAACTACCTCCAACGTGCGGCAGCAAAATCGCTTATCGCTTATCCCTTATCGCTTATCCGTAGCTTGTGCCAACCTCCAACGTGCGGCAGCCAAATCACCTATCAAATATCGCCCACCGCATTTCGCATATCCTCCCCCCTTTCCCATGGCAGAATCCCTAGGCTTCCTCACCCTCCTCCCTCCCGTCATCGCCATCATCCTGGCCATCGCGACCCGACAGGTATTCCTTTCGCTCATCATCGGCATTTTCATGGGCTACGTCATCATGGCCGGCGGCAACCCCTGGATTGGTTTTCTGGACACGATGCAAGGGCTCGTCGATGTTTTTGCCGATGCCGGTAATACCCGCACCATCATGTTCTGTGCCCTGGTTGGTGCGCTGATTGTTTTCATGCAGCGCTCGGGAGGCGTGGCCGGATTCATTCAATTCGTGGAGCGTAAACTGCAGAAATACGAAGACCGTAAAGACGGTACCGGGCGAGTGGTCGTACAGCTATTGGCCTGGCTCACCGGTGCCCTCATCTTCGTCGAAAGCTCCATCAGTGTGCTGACGGTGGGAACACTCTACCGCCCCATCTTCGATAAAATGGGCATCAGCCGCGAGAAGCTCGCCTACATTGCCGATTCCAGTTCTGCCCCCAGTTCCATCCTCATTCCGTTCAACGGCTGGGGTGCCTTCATCATGACGCTGCTGGCGGCAGAAGGCTTTGCCGACCCGTTCGGCACCATGATCAAAGCGCTGGGCTATAATTTTTATGCCATTCTGGCCATCCTGCTGGTGCCCATCATTATCCTGTTGAAGCGGGACTTTGGACCGATGAAAAAGGCCGAAGCACGCGCCGCAACGGGCAAGCTGCTCAACGACGGGGCCACGCCGGTCGTCGATACCGAGCTGA
This sequence comes from Neolewinella sp., assembly GCA_047626445.1. GTDB lineage: Bacteria > Bacteroidota > Bacteroidia > Chitinophagales > Saprospiraceae > Neolewinella. Next base: position 27,622 of record JBLHRW010000010.1, on the reverse strand, counting down.
CCGATATTGCCGCCAAGGAAGGCGTAACCCCCAACCTGTGGAACATGGTGCTGCCCATCGTGGTCATGGTGGTTTGCATGCCCTTGATGCTGGCCTACACCGGGTGGTCCAACGCACTTGAAGTTTTGGGCGCGGACGCAGGTGCAGGGGAAGTTTTAATGCTGGCCATCGGTAAAGGCTCCGGCTCTACCTCCGTCCTGATCGCCGTTACCCTCTCCATCGTCGTAAGCATGTTTTCTTATAAGGCACAAGGCATTTTCGGCATCCGGGAAAGTGTGGACCTGGTACTCAAGGGCATTGCCGGCCTCATTCCGCTAGCCATCCTGATGCTACTGGCCTTTGCCATTGGCTCGCTCTGTAAGCAGTTGGAAACCGGCATCTACGTCGCCGACGTGGCCAGAGGCTTCCTCTCCCCTGCCCTGGTGCCATTCCTGGTCTTTGTGGTTACCTGTTTCATCGCTTTCAGCACCGGTTCCAGCTGGGGTACTTTCGCGATCATGATCCCCATTGCCGTGCCGATGGCCGAGCAAATGGATGCCAACGTATTAATGGCCATTGCCGCCACCCTCGGCGGAGGCGTCTTCGGAGACCACTGCTCCCCGATTTCCGACACCACTATCCTTTCCTCCATGGCTTCCGCCACCGACCACGTGGACCATGTAAAAACCCAGCTGCCATACGCCGGGTTAGCGGGCGGAATGGCGGCGCTGATGTATTTGGTGTTGGGGTTAATCTAGCGTACGCCAGAGATTTTCGCCAGCGGGCGGGGCAAGCACGCTCGTGCAGCTGTCGGGATGGGATCGTTGCCGGGAGGGATTGCGGTGGAGATCGAGGTTGTGGTGGAAATTTATTAGTACCGTGTAATCTTAAGTTTCTTAGTGGCGAGGCTTGCCCTCGAAACTATGGTGGAGTAATCTCGAATCGTTCGCTGAGCGAACGCCTTAAAGCGTTTCGGGGGATTTCGTACGAACGGGGGCGAGCCCCTTCCGTACCGAAGGAGGTATAAAAACTTAAATTACACGGTACTGGTAGGTAGTTCATAGACTACCGACAATTGAAAGACGAACTAAAAAAGGCCCTGCCAGCCGGCCCACCGCTGTTCCCCTATTTTTATTTTTTTACGCAGATCGTCCTTAAAGCTTAAGTAGTGATCCAACCGATTGATCGTCTTACCATCTATCTGCAGGAAGTGAAGCGCATTCATGTAGAGGATGCCTGCAGGAATTTTGTCTAGCGGATTTTGCCCCAGATTTAAGGTTTCCAGGTGACTGAGCACATGGAGATTATCTGGTATTTCCGTCAGGCGGTTATGGCTTAGATCGAGCTTGCGTAGTCGGAAAGCATCCATAAAGTCTTCCTCTACTTCGTCGATGTGGTTGTGGCTAAAGTCGGCCAACGTCAACTGCGGTAGTTCCCCAAGGAAGCCGTTGACGTAGGTCAGTCGGCTACTTTGAATGGTAATGGACTTGAGGCCTTTACACTCCAGGATAGAATACGGAATATCCGTCACGCCACTCTTATCGATGGTTAAGGACTGTAAGTTTTTCAACCCACCCAGTTTAAGTGGCAGGTCTTCCAGTTTTGGGGCGTTGATGATGGTTAGGTGCCGTAACTTCTTGAACCCAGCTATGTTGTTGGTGATGGCCCGCAGCCCGCAGGAATCAATCGTCAGGTGCGTAAGATCAGGGAAGCGAAAAAAGATTGATGGTAATTTCCCTTTGGCCAGTTTACAGAAGCGTAGTTCTACCTGCCGGATAGATTTGGCCGGCAATAGCTCGAAGGCTTCCTCCAAGTAAGCAAGATCAGCATCCTCAATTAATACGCCATGTGCACCCTGGAGCGTCAAACGTCCGTTTGACTGGTTGACGTAGGTTTTTCCCAATGCCGCAGCGTCGGCATTGTGCAGTGGGTGAAAAGCTTCTCGCTGCTGCTCGTATTCCGGAGTCAGGTCAACCTGGTGTTCTTTGCCCAGCAGGAAACCCAGCTGGTAAATTTCGAACAGCTGATCGGTTCGTTTCTTAACCGGATGATCCGCTAATCTCCCCGGCAATATTTCTTCCGCCCGTTGAAAACTATGCCAGGCCATCATGTACGCGTGGGCAATATAATAGTACTCCGCCCTTGCACGCATGCGAAAGAATGCCAATTCGGATGCTGAATAATCGCTCTCCTCTTGTCCTTTGAGCATTTTTCTCATTGCGATATCAACGCCCTGCTGGATCCATGCCTCGTCGGCTCCTCCCTGTAGCTCCATTATCCCGTTCTCAACCGTTTTGGCGAAGATTCGGGGCAGGGGCTGGTACTCCAAAGGGGTGACCGGAAGGCCCGACAGCGCGGCAACTACCGGAGGAACCTCCAGTCCGGCATCCTGAAACATCGCTTCCAATACCGCCCCAGCAAAACGATGCCCCACCATGCGTTCCGATTTGTCCGCTGGATCCAGCTCTTCGACCAGGCGCTGGAGCGCTTTTGCATAGTCATGGTGCCGGAGACAAAAGCGGATGTCTCGTTCCTCCAGAGAGAACGTTGTAGAGTCGGCAAGAAAAGAAGTATTACTATCCATATTCGTAGGCGGCAAGATAGGGGATGAACGCCCGCGTTTTCCAACATAATGACGCTTAAAATTACCTTTCCTTACCATTTTAAGTACTTATAGTCGATAGTTCTTAACGCACCAGCATCACCACCCCACCCTGCACCTGCGTCCGCGCCAGGCCATCATCTCCTAAACCTTCCACCGTTGCCTGGTACAAGTAGGCCCCCGCAGCAGCAGCCTCTTCGTTGACCCGACCGTCCCATTCCGGTGCCTCCGGTGTCGAGGTAAACAGCAAACCACCCCACCGGTCGAATACTTCCAGCCGTACCGACGTAAAGTCACGGGCAAACACCCCAAACCGGTCGTTGATCCCGTCGAAATTCGGGCTAAAAGCTGAGGGGACGTAGAAGCGGGTAGGGCAAAACTCCTCCACCAGGATGGAATCAATACCCATGCAACCGAATTCGTCCGTCACCGTCACCACATAAATGCCTTCATCGATCACCGTCAGCGGGTTGCGGCCGGAACCGCTGCTCCACTGATAATCCGAGTAAACTCCGGCATCCAGCTGCGGAAGATCATCTCGTTGCGCGCAAAAGGCGGTCTGTCCCGTGATCGTCACCACCGGCGTGGTATCCACCGTCACCATTACCTCCGTAGGAAAAGTTTCACACCCGCTGATGGTACCGATGGCCGTATAAATGCCGGCATCCTCCCGATCAAGCGCCGGCAGGAGCAAAGCTTGCGCTTCCTCCACCACGCCGCCGGGCGTCGTCCAACGGTAAGAAGCCCCCGGTAAGTCAAAGGCTTCCAGCAGCAGTTCGACCCCTTCACAAGCCCGGGCATCAGCTGGTACTTCCAATGCCTGTCGTAAGGTGATCATCAAGTTGCGGTAGCTGGTATCAACCTGCCCTAGGCATTCATCCTCGAGGATAAGTCGGATGGGATACTCGCCAAGTTGGTCGTAAAAACGAGTGAAGTTTTCCCGGTTTTCCGTACTCCCATCTTCAAGGGTCCAGGTGTGGCGAAAGCGGAGGGTATCTAAGCCCGTGCTGAAGGTGATCGTATCGTTGAGGCAGCCTCCTTCCACAATCGGATTACTGTTGATGTTGCGGAAGGCCGCTCCGCCACCGTAGGAATAACTCTCTACGTCTCCGTAGCCGTAAACTGTCACAATGACACCACAGCCAGCAGAAGTGATCGTATGGTTGCCCACCCCAACCCGAACGCGGTAAAAGCTGTATTCCCCACCCGGAACGGCTTCCAGCGGATCGGTGATCGGTGCACCGTCGAGCAGGATACCTACTTCGTCTCCGGTTCGAAAAAGGATGTTGAGGTAGTTCTCAAAAATGTCTTGCAGGTTGGAACTGTACACCGTTACGGTATCCTGGGTTTGCGACACTTCATTGAGTAGGAAGAAACTTGGGTCCCCCGTACCGCCACTGGGATGTCCGTTGCACTGCGACCCCAGCAGAAATTCAGCCACCAGCACCGGCTTATTACTTTTGATATTGATCGCGCCCGACTCCTGAAAATCCACAAAATCCCCTGCATTAAGCGCTCGGCTAAAAGTATTGGCCCCGGTAATGGTGACCACCGTACCGTCTTCAGACGCCAGCACACGGTACAAGTTACCCGAATTACGCAGGGTCGGGATGCCCACGTAGTTGGTCCCCCACTGGCTGATGGGATAATTGACTTCCAGCAGGTTATCGTACACGCCACAAGTCCGTGCCGGCACCCCCGACCAGGAAGCACCCGCATATACGGCCACGGGCGCGGAAGTGCTGATTCGGGTACCGGTCAGGTCATCATCTCCGTTACTGGCCCGGACCTGATAGACCTGCCCTTGATTGAGGACCACGCTGATGTTTCCACCCATGGATTGCCCGCCCTCCGTCTGTGCCCCAAGCTCACTGATGCTGACCATCGTCGCGTCCTCGGTAGCCACAATGGCAAAGGAGGAAGGGTAATTGACCTGGGCATCCGGCCGGCCGCTGTAGGCCATCACATAATACTCGGTGCCCAGCGCCGGTGTGGGTAGCACCAGGCTGGCTTCGGAGCGGTTCCGAAAATATTGGTGGATGTACAACGAGATTATCCCGTTTGCCGCCACGTGTACGGCAGTACCGGTGACGCGTTCGGAGCCCTTCGTTTCGGCTTCCGTCGGCAGCGTTATTTGTGCTACATTATTTGCCCCTACCGTGAAGTTCTGGCTCCAGCCGGTACCGGGGATGGAGATGGTCCCACTCGTCCCCCGCCGGGCAGAGATCAGGGCTACTTTATTATTTCCTGGGTCGCGGTGTTCCAAAAAGGTGAACCAGAAATCTTGACCTTCGCTGTTTTGGGCGCGGCCGCAGGTGCAACAGCACAGGATTAAGAGCAGGGTGAGTAGGCTTCGGGGCATTGCGCAATTTACGGTACTGCTCTTTATAAATGGGATGCTCTATTACCTACAAGTTAGAAGACGGGGACTGAAGCCCACAGCTACGCGCGCCTACTCCGCATGTACCGCAGCATCCACCAACTTATGGTAGCGCTGCAATAACCGTTCAGCAAGTACCCGTCGGTCATACTTCTTGTGGAACCGGGTCGCTGCAGCACGGCCAATCCGTTCCAGTTTCCGGCCACGGCTCAGGCAGTCTTCGATGGCTTCGACGAACTGCTCGGGGGTATCGGCGATGAACAGGTCCCGGCGGTGCTTAGCGGAGATTCCTTCCAGGCCGATAGAGCTTGAAATGACCACCCGGCCCAACGACATTGCTTCAAGGATCTTGGCCCGCATACCGCCACCACTAAGTAACGGTACGATGCTGATACTGTGTGCCGCCACAAAAGTACAGCTGCATTCTACTTCACCATGGATGATGACGTTCTTCATCTGCAGCTGCTTCAGGTATTCCGGCATATTGCGGCCGGCTACGTGAAATTTCAGTTCAGGGAACCGCCGGTGGATCTCCGGCCAAACGTCGTTAAGGAACCATTGCAGGCCTTCCAGATTCGGTAGCCAGTCGAGAGAACCGATAAAGTGGAGGTCAGGTGCCTGGCGGAAACTATCGTAAGTCGGTTCACCGCAAACGGTATCCAGCCCGATGGGCAAGACGTGGCTGTCGCCCCGAAAACCCATAGCGCCGAATCTTTTTTCATCGCGCGCCGTGATCGGCAGCAACAAATCGTATTGGTTGAGCTGTGCCTGCTCGTAATTCTTCAGTTGGCGCGTGAGGTGGCGGAGGTACCAGCGCTTGGGCGCAAAACTTATGTTAGCGCTACAACGCTCCCATATTTCATGCTCCACATTATGGGACCGCATCACCACCTGGGCATTGCTGTGCCGACGAATGGTGGGCAAATAGGGAGAGAGATACAAAGTTTCCAATTGGACAACGTCAAAGGTCTCTTCCTTCAACCAGGTAGAAAGCGCCGTATGATATTCTTGCTGGTCGAAACGGCTGATGTGGTAAGAGGTACCACGCACCAGGTTCTCTAAGGCATCTATTGGGCTAATGCCATTATCGATACCAACCGCACGTACTTCCCGGTAATGGGCCATTTTCTCAGGGAGCTCCGTGCCGCTAAAAAAATGCTTACTGGTGTTCATCGCCAGTAGGCTAACCTCACATCCCAGTTCACTCAGGCTCTTGCTCAAGCCGTGGATGGCTTGGCTCTCACCGTCTTTCAGCGGGTAGGGAAACTTCTTGGTCAGTAGTAGGATTTTCATGCAGGGGTGGCAATGTGATCTCTCAAAACGCTTGATTGAAGCGTACTCTCACGGTCTTGATACGATGGCAATAGGAAACGTTGCCTGGAGTAAGTCAAAGAGTAAGGGAGTAAAGCAGTCAAGCAGTCAGATAGTGCTGCCGCCCGAGCAACGCGAACATCCCCATGTGGCAGCACTATCTGACTACTTGACTATCTGATTCTTTGACTACTTGACGACTACCTTATTATTCTCCACATCATCCTCAAACATCCGCCCTCTAGGGTTCAGCTCAACAGATTCAATGTCCGCTTTAGCGACATCAATGGTAAAGTCGTAGGTAGGGTTGGTCCACGGCCAATCAGCCATAACGGTCCATTTCTTGGCGTAAGCAGGTTGTGGTTTGGTCCCCCGTAGAATACGCGGAGCCGTGTAGAACCAGCGCTCATCACCGTTTTTCAGGGTAACCAGAATTTCTACTGGCATTGGCATCCGACCAATCTTTTCAAGAACGATTTTCGATTGCTTCTTGTCTGCCATCACTTCCTTTACAGCGTAATCAGCGTAGGAAGTCGTGTTCACCCAGTATTCTTTATACCAATCGAGTTCCATACCGGAGCATTTCTCTGCAATTCGGATAAAATCGTTGGGATTCGGGTGCTTAAAGGCCCAATCGTTGAAGTAGCGGTGCAGCGTACGCTGATGTGCCTCTTCCCCGATGATGTAGCGCAGTTGCTCCTGAAAGACGGCGCCATTGGTGTAAGCAGCTACCCCATAGGCAGCGTTGGTGGCAAAGTGATCCGCGTGAATCGAGATGGCTTCCTGTCTACCGGAGGTACGGAAGGCCCGCAAGCCCGCGTAGGTCCGTCCGTGTGGGTTTTCCTGTACGTCGCCGCCAATTAGTCCTTCCTTACGCAGGTGGTTCATCACTTCCGAACTGGCCCAGCTGGTGAAGCCTTCGTCCATCCAGGAGTACAAGCTTTCGTTAGTCCCCATGAGGTGCTGGTACCAGCTGTGCATCAGTTCGTGGACGGAAACACCCACCAGGCTGGGAAAGCTCCGCTCTCCCGTAATCAGCGTAGCCATCGGATACTCCATGCCACCGTCTCCGCCCTGGATAAAGCTGTACTGCTTGTAGGGGTAATGACCGAAGTGCTCGTTGGTATAAGCAAAGACCTCATCCATTATTTTGGGAAGGTTATCCCAGTTAGTAGAAGTCTTTTCACCGGGCTGGAAGAAGAAGTGCATCGTCATTCCGTCAGCACGTTGCAAGCGGGTGTGGCGGTAATTAGGATCTGCCGCCCAGACGAAGTCGCCCACTTTCGGTGCCTTGAAGTGGTAGGTAATCTTCTTACCTCGCTTGGCGGGCTCTTCGGCGTAGCCGTAGCCGATTTCCTCCGCGTTCTGCAGGTAGCCCGTACCACCAATGACGTAGTTGCGGTCGATCGTAATCTTCACGTCGAAGTCGGACCAGACGTGGTAGAACTCACGACCGACGTAAGGGTTGGCGTGCCAGCCCTGGTAATCGTACTCCGCCATTTTGGGGTACCACTGGGCCATACTGTACTCGATACCTTCTTTGTTGTCGCGGCCGCTTCGGCGGATTTGCAGGGGGACCTGCGCCTCCCATTCCAGGTCAAAGGTTGTCATCGATCCTGGCAGAATTGGCTTGGCCAGGTTTACTTCCATAATAGTACCTTCCACTACGTAGGCCTGCGGGGTACCGTCGCGCTTAATCGCTCCAGGTTTGATGTAGCCAATCTCTTCCTCCGTCAGCTTACTGATGCGGTCACCTACCCGGCGGTCAGCATCCGGTAAGGTCAGGTTCCGCACGTCCATCATACTTCCCGGCTGGAAAGCATTGAAGTACAGGTGGTAGAACACTTTGTACAGTGTGTCAGGAGAGTTATTGTAGTATTTCAGTGTTTGTTTTCCTTCGTACTGGTTCTTCTTGATGTCCATGTCGATCTCCATCGTGTACTCCGCACGCTGCTGCCAACGATCGGGCTGGGCGGAAAGAGAAGAGAGAGAGACAAGAAGGATAGCGGAAAGTAGTAAGAAACGCATATTGGTAATTTGGTCTATTGGTCAGTTGCTTTATTAAACAGGTTGCCAATCGGTGTTTTGTTCGGTTAGCAGGGCAATGATAACAGTTTGGTTAGTCCATCGTCTATTAGTTTATAGTCAATAGTATCATGTCATCCGGGGGACTATGAACTATTGAACGATGACCTAACCTACTGCTGCGCAGCAGCTGCCGCCGCACTATTGATAATTTCCCACGCTGCTGGCATGCTCCGGTCCATATCCTCTCCAGTTACCTTCAGGCCTACCTGATCAGGAAAGCCGTAGAGATAGGAGTTGGCCTCCGCAAAAGTCTGGCAAGGGAATTCGAACCAGTTGTTTGTCATTACCTCCTGAATCTCCCGTTGGAAAAGGAAATCGATCAATCGCACCGCCATCGGCCGGTTATTCGTATTAGCGGGCATCGTGACACAGGTCATGTTGTAGAAGTTGATGTTTGTGGCCTGGGTCCGGGGGAAACGGACACGCCATTGCTCGGCCGCCTTGAAGTGGGTGGGGTCACCGTTAAGGAACCAGCGCACTGCGGCACCCATACTGACGAAAGCCATGTCTAGCTCACCGGCCAGCATCCGATCCAGTTGATCATAGTCGTTGCCCTGTGGGCCGCCGACGGCTTTGGCATAGATGGATTTTCCCCACAGCTCCGCAGCAGCAGGGTTGATGTTCGCATGCAAACCGGCCACTACGCCAGCAAGCCCGGAACTATCCGGATGAGCCACGCCGAAGCGCATACCGCGGGTGGTCGCCTCGAGTAGGCCCCGGTAGCTCGAAGCTTCGGCGACCGTCACGGCATTGGGATTAAAGACGGACGCCATCGTCCAGCGCGTCAGACCGGCCCAATAGCCTTCGTTGTCGAGGTAGCGGTCGGCTACGTCGCCATTCGTGAACGCATCTACGAAGAAGGGCTGTAGGGCATTAAAGCCTTTGAGGCGCGCAGCGTCTTCCAACGTCGGTACCAGCAGGACGTCAGCCTCCAGCTGTTTTCCAGCCACGGCGTCGGCCACAATATCACGCATAGGACGTACGATCACGTCCACCTTCACGGAGTACTTATTTTGGAAGGCCTTGACGATCTCCGCATCCTGGGGCAGGTAGCGCCAGGTCATTAGGCGGACGGCCACTACCTTGGTGTTGAGGTCACCGGGGCCGGCCTGTGGGCCGGCCGTGCCGGCAGATTGCTTGCCGTCGCCGCAGGCGACAAAAACCAACGCCAGACACACAGTCAGCAGGGGTAGAAGGGTACGTTTCATGGTTTTCTTTTTTGGGAGGAGGCAAAGGTAGGGTTCTGGAGCGAGTTGTCAGGTTTTCAAGTTGTCGGTTGTAGCATTATCATGGTTTCGAGGTTATCACCTCTCTCCATTTACGCTCGAATGCTGCCTTACTTATTTCGCTGCCGGAAAATTGAGGGTCTGTATTTATGTCATTTAAGCAGGTTTGCTTGGCTAAGGGACGCCGTATAAATAACTTACTGGTTTTTGACCTGACGCTTTTGTTCTCACCGCACCAATACCACCACCCCAGCATACCGTTGTACCACCCCATCCAGAAACACCACCTGCGCCACGTAGGTGTAAGTCCCCGGAGGCGCAGCCTCCGTATCTACCTGGCCATCCCACCCCTGGCTGGCCTGGTTAGGCGCCAGATCGAAGCCTTCGAAGACCTGGCCGCCCCAGCGGTCGAAGACCCGCAGACTAGCAAGTGCCGTCACGTTCGGCGTAGCAGCGAAGATGGTAAAACGATCGTTGATCCCATCGCCGTTGGGGGAGAAGGCGGTGGGTAGGTACACCCGCCGGTCCTTCACCACGATGATGCGCAGCGAGTCCTCGCTTTCACAGCCAGCAGTGGAAGTGGCCAATAGGGTCAGCAGCGTGCTTTCGGCGGGGAAGAAAGTGACGCCTTCACAGTTGTTGGTACAATCCACCAAGTCTGCAGGGCTAAAGGCGTAGTTAGCCACTAGATCACGTGTACTGGTGTTGAGCCGTACCGATTCGCCCAGGCTAACCGCCTGATCCGGCCCCAGTTCAATGCGGAACGGATTAGGCGTCGTTAGCATCACTTCTCCGGAGGCGGTGCAGCCATAGCGATCGGTCAGTCGATAACGATAAGATCCCTCGCCCAGCCCCGGGACGATGGCCCCGACGGTCTGTTGTAAGGTGTCCAGAAAATAATCGATCGGCGCAGTACCGTTGGTCACGTCAACCAATTCAATACTACCGTCGGTCAGGTAGGAACAACTTGGGTCCATCAGGTCAAACGTCGGTATGATCCCGGGGTCGGGGACTACCGCCAGCCGCAGGGTCACGATACTGTCGCAGCCCAGGGAGGAGAGTAGGGTATCCAGCGACACACCGGTATTGGTGTACCTCGACGGGCCGACCGTGAAGGTTAATCCCGTACAAATGGTATCGATGATCTCCCAGCGTTTGGGGACGACGTAAACAGTTTTAATGTTGGAGACCACCCGACATTTGGTGTTGGCCAGGTTAACGCCTCCGTTGGCCAGCAGGTAGCGGTAGTAGTAAAAACCGCTCGCCCGGCCGGTGTGGTTAAAGGTCGTACCGTTTGCTCCGGGCTGGTCTTGCCAGGTCACCCCGTCGTCGAAGCTTTGCTGCCACTGCACCGCCGGGTTATCGTACTGATCGCCATTGATCTCAACGGTGAGGGTCGCCGGGCCACCGTCTTCGCAAACACTGAGGGTTTCCGCGCCGGCAATACGGGCCTCCGGGCCGCAGGCCCGGAAGGAGATATTGTCGATGGCCAGGTCATTACCAATACCCCCCGGCGCATTATTGTTCAAGGCCAGCAACACGGAGGTCTGTCCGGGCTGCGTAATAAAAGTAAAACCGTAGGTATTCCAGGTTTGTGTCTCATCAATCAGCCCCGTGGTAAACCGCGTAACCCCGTCGATGGAAAAACTGACGTTTGGCCTCAAGTTATTATTTCCGCGTCGAAGGACATTTCTCACATCCGCCGTAAACTGGTAAAGCGTATTTTCACACAAGTCATCCACCTGTTGCTCGTAGAACTTACCAGGAGCGAATGCCGCATTGACCACCATCATATAACCGTTGGGATCTGAGCTGTTATCAGGGAAGGCATCCCAGGTACCAAAGGTATTGGGCCACCGGCGCATATCGTTCGTGATGGTATAAAAGCCATCGTTTGGCGGTGGGTTTCGTTGGTAATTGAAGCCCGGAGCGATCAACGGGTCAACCTGCACGATGTTGGCCGCCCCGCTGCCGAAATCACCGGCAGTGAAGATGTTTTCTCCGAGGTTACCGGTACAGGTCTGGGCGCTGATATGGAGGGCTGACAGCAATAATGTTGCTGTCAAAAGAATAAAACGGAGGTTCATGGAGTACAATTCGGATGGTAAGGTAGTGTATGCTGTTCGGGAGGGCTAAAACATTAACACCCCGATTTCTAAACGGCGGCTGGACGACCTTTTACGGTAAAGAGGAGAAAGCTTCCGGCCCGATCTGTCCTCAGATGGTCGCGCCTGGTGGCACTCCGCCCCAATTACCCCCTCCCCTTCCAAGCCGTCTTCACCCCCAGCAGTGCTGCCGTCCCTACTGCCACCAGGTAGAAAGGATAAAGCAAGGCAACGGGCAGGTACCACCACAGGAGATAGGCTTGCCGGTAGCGTTGGGCCACACTACGTAGCGGCAGAAAGTCAACAATAATTTTGGTACTCCACAGCAGAAGTATCAGGCGGGGCCGCAGGTGCAGGGGAAAGGTAAAAAGCGCAAGGACAATGGCCAGCGACGTCAGAAACGCCAGCGCCTGCCCGAACTGCAGGCCGGGGTGAACGTAGTTCCCCGCCTTGCCCGCCCAGCGCAGCCGCTGTCGCCAGAGCGCCCGCCAACCGGTCACGGCATTGGTCAGCACCGGTGCCCGACCGGGCAGCCAGGCTGCCCGGAAGCCCGCCGTATTAAATTTGTGCAACAGCAGCACATCATCTCCTGATGGCAGGTGGTCGACCCCGGCGTAGCCGCCGGCCTCAAAAAACCGCTCCCGCCGGAAGGCCAGGCAGGCGCCGTTGGCCAGGCCCGGTGCGCCGCCGCCGACCATCGCTGCCGTGTACAATTGATAAGCGGCCAGGTCAAGTGCCTGAAAGGCATGCAGGAATCCGGCGCCTTCACCAATCAATACCGGACCCAGTACGACATCGACTGGTGGTTGAAAAGCTTCGGCTACCCGCGAGAGGAGATCGGCGGGCAATGCGCAATCAGCATCGGTCGTCAGGATTACCTCGGCCTTCGTCTGGCCGATGGCGTAGGCCAGCGCTTCTTTCTTGTGCGCAACGACGGAACGACCGGCAAGGTGATCGACCAGGGACAGCAGCCGAATCCTTAATTCACCCTGCGCTGTTATCCCTTTCCTTGCACCTGCGGCCGCGCCCAGAAAATCCGGACCGCCATCATCGGAATGATCGTCGATAAACACCACTTCAAAGGCATCCGTGGGGTAATCCTGCGCTCGCAAAGAAACAAGCAAAGCCGGAAGGTTCTCCGCCTCGTTCCGAAAAGATATAATGACGGCGATGGACGGGGCAGACTTATTCTTTTCGACACGTTGTGACCTAATGATCCTACGCCAGTACCAATAGTTCCGGCTTTGCCAAATGGCATACGCCAATGCCAACACAATGTATGGATACAATAGCCAGCCTTCGATAAGGAAGAATTTTGGAAAAAAACGTGCAGCGTTTTCATAAGCCCCTGCCCCCTTGGGGAGGGATTGGGGAGGGGTTACTCAAACAACTCATCATACTCCGTATCGTCCTTGCGGCGGCGCAATTCTGGCTCAGGTGCAGGTGGGAGCTCTTCGTAGTCGATGTCCATATCCATGGGCTCTCCGGGAACTTCCTCAAAATCTGCCCATTCTCCATTCCGCTGAACGTCCGCTTCCGCAGCCTTCTCCTTGATTTTCTTCTTGAACAAGGCCATGCCCAGCAGGTACGTTGATACTAAAGGATAAAGTACCAGGCTCAGCACACCGGCCACCAGGCCCATCATCCAATTACGCTCGAACAACCGCTTGATGCTACCTATGTAGCCCATAAATACGGAACGATCGATGATGATCGAGGCAATAAAAATGAACGGTCCGGCCCACCATAGCAGACTGAAGAACCACCAAGCCAGTTTAAATAAGACGTATAATAAAATCAGGCCGACGACGAAGCCGCCAATGCCGCCGAGGGGGGAACGATCGAAAGGAGAGCGGGAGGAAGACATATTATTATTGATTGGTGACTGGTAATTGGTGATTCTTGATTAATACGCACAGCGTTTTTCAAAGGCCCTCCTCCGTGGGGAGGGGTTGGAGAGGGGGTTTCATTGAATCGACATCCAATGTAATGGCCCGGCCTAAACTTAAAGCTGGTTGGATAAACACAACCAGCAGCGCCCCCTGTGGGTTGTTTGTTTCGGCAAGATACCCTTTGAAAAATCGTCGAACAGCCCTGTTTTATCGTTCTACGACTTCACCGAGACTACAATTAGGCCCGCCACGCCGCCTCAATTTCGTAATTTTGTCCCAATGAAACATCTAACCATCCTCCTTTCTTTATTGTTTTCACTCTCCGTCACCGGTCAAAAGACCAACATCGTCGTGGAAGCAGAAGGCTGCCAGGCGGTCTACCTGTACGCCTTCAATGGTATTGACTTCGACGTGGTGAAGCCCCTTACCTCCATTAAAAAGGGCGAGTGGGCAACGGATGTAGCCGTCTCGGACGGCCCGATTTTTCGCTACATTGGCAGCCGTACCAACGACCTTCTCCCCGTAGTTGTCGGTGGCGCAGATACGCTGACCATCACCGGCACCTGTGGCAAGTTTAAACAAGGGAAGACCCCAGGCTCCAAGATCAACGAGGCCTACCAGGAGCTGAAGCTTACCTTTCAGGCCCACAACCGTGATTTCAGCAACGGCATGCGCGCCTACCAGGCCGCCGTAGCAAAAAATGACAGCGCGACCATGCAACAACAGCTTGCTGCACTGGCGAACCTGGATCAAAGGAAACGAACGCTGATTGAGAAGACCACTGCCGCCTACCCCGTACTCGGAAAAGTGGCTACCCTCAACACCTACCTTTCGTTTCTCAGCGAAAACAAAGGGGAGTACCAGTCGGAACTAGATTACTTCGTGAACACCTACTTCCAGTTTGTCGACTTCAATGACGCCAGTTACGGAGACCTACCGTGGACCTACGAGGGCAACCGCACCTTTGCGAATACCCTTACCGGGCCCATTAAAGATGAACAATTGGCGGACATTTTGCTGGCAGTGTATGGTGAATGGCCGGCGAACAGTCGGGCGCAATTGTTTGCCATGACGGGCGGCTTCACCGCTCTTTACCAGAAGAAGCACCCCGCCGCCATCAAACTGGCCGAGGCCATCAGCGCGCAATACAAAGACAAGTACCAGAAGGTAGTCGCCAAGGTCTCCGCACAAGCAGCGACCCTGCGCTCCTACGCTGCGGGGGGAGAAGCCCCGCTTTTCGCCGGGCCAAACCCGGAAGGAGAAACCATCAGCCTGAAAAGTCTACGCGGTAAAGTCGTTCTTCTGGACTTTTGGGCCAGTTGGTGCGGCCCCTGCCGCAGGGAGAATCCCAACGTAGTGAAGCTCTACAACAAGTATAAAGAGAAAGGCTTCGAGATTCTCGGCGTCAGCCTCGACAAAACCAAAGACCGTTGGGTAAAAGCCATTGCCGACGACAAGCTCACTTGGCTACACATTTCCGACCTCAAAGGCTGGCAAAGTGAATATGGCCGCCTTTATGGCGTTTCCAGTATTCCACAAACAGTCTTGCTCGACGAAGAAGGGAAGATCATCGCCCGCAACCTCCGGGGCGCGGCGCTGGAGCAAAAGCTTGCCGACATTTTCTCCGTTAAATAAACAGCACAACGGGTGACCTACTCGTTTCCAATTCAAAAACCGATCTTAAGCCATACCACGCCTCCGGCGATCCAGTAATAATCCCCCCGAATGAAAGATTTTAAGTCACGACTAATTGCCGTAGGAACCGCAGTGGCCCTTACCGTTGGTCTCGATCAATGGACCAAGCAGCTTGCTATCGAGCACTTGAAGGGTGAACCACCAATTTACTACTTTGGTGACCTCTTCAATCTGACTTTTGCGACCAATACCGGTGCGTTCCTCTCCTTGGGAGAGAACCTCGGCCCCTGGCTGAAGCCCATCCTGCTCAACGCGCTGCCGGCACTCTTGCTGGTTGGTCTACTGGTCTTCATTTTCCGGGAACGCAACCTCAACCGCTGGCAAACGGTAGCCCTGGCGCTCATCGTTGGCGGCGGCCTGAGTAACATTATTGACCGGCTGATTTATGGCCATGTGGTTGACATGCTTCACATTCAGCTGACGGACAAGCTCCAAACGGGTATCTTTAACATCGCTGACATGGCCATCATGGCGGGGATGTTCATCATGCTTCCTTTCGTTTTTCGCAAGGAAAAGACGGAGGAAGAGCTCCAGGAGAGTGTTTCGGAGATGCCCGCCGAAAAGCCCATTACTGACCTGGAAGATGAGGGGGTAAGGTTGTAAGAATTTGTGTAGCTGTATAATCTCCATTCCTAATGAGCTTTTGATGAAATTACGACTATTTCTCCTTTCATCAGTCGTCCTGACGATGACCATAACGACACTTGCCGCCCAGGGCCGGCAGGCACAGAATTGGCATTTTGGGCAGGAGCTGGCCATCAGTTTTACTTCAGGAACACCGGTATTAAATCCTCCCTCGGCCATGGATGGTTTTGAAGGCGTCGTTTCTATGAGCGATACTTCCGGCAACCTGTTGTTCTACACCAATGGCGGCGGGCGGGTCAACCCAGTGGGTACGGACCCTGACCTTAGGCAAAATACGGGCACCATCTGGAACCGAAACCATGAGGTGATGTACGATATGCGCGGCCTGGAAGGTGGTGGATTCAGCGCCCGGCAGAGCGCCATTGCTATGCCCGCCCCTTCCGGTGAGGAAGGGATTTATTACCTGTTCACAATGGAGGAAGCCGAATTCAACGCCGACAGCGTTATTGCCACCCAACCGCTCGGACGGGGGCTCTCTTATTTTGTCATTGACATGAACCTGAACGCGGGCCTCGGCGAGGTGCGTACCGCCGATCAGCGCGTCTACGTCCCCGCTTACGAAGCCCTTGACGCTACGCCGATGGCCGACGGCACGGGTTATTGGATCATTTGCCACAACGCCAACGACATCAACCCACTGTTCATCGTCGTTCCCCTCACGGCCTCCGGCGTCGGTATGCCCGCAGAGTATCCCACCCGGCCGGTCGGCGGTAAGCTGGAGTTCTCCCCCGATGGCAGCATGCTCTTTCACCGAGGGATCCTCTTCGCCTTCGACAACGCCACGGGAACCATCGGGATAGAGCTGGCCGAGTTTCCCGGCATCACCGCCCAGGCAGCTTGCTTCACTCCCGACAGTCGCTTCCTTTACGCCACCGAGGATCGACCAGTACTTGGGGAGATCATCGTCCGGTACGACCTCAGTGACTTCTCTACTCAGGCCATCGAAAGACTGCGCACCGTCACCGACCAGGTCGTAATTGCCACCGCACCGTTCCAAATCGGGCCTAATGGCAACATCTACTTCGTCGAACAAACGTTCATAACCGGTGATATGGAACAATCGCTTTATGGCCTGAGCGAGATCACTTGTGTCTCCAGCCCTGAACCCGGGGTTAACCGTTACCTGGTACCGTTCGAGCAAAATGGGCTTATTCCGTTTCAGCCCCAGACCTTACCCAACTACGTGGACGCCATTTTCGCCATCCCTCCTGCTCCAGACACCATCCGCTTAGCGGGCGACATCATTTATGGCTGCGACGAAACGCCAATTACGCTGCGCCCGCGTGAAACGGGGCTGGCCTACCGCTGGTCAGATGGCAGCTCGGCCGAAACCCTCGTAGTAGCGACCGCCGGCACCTACTGCGTTACCATCACCCAGGAATGTACCCCGGTGGTCGACTGCCGGGAAGTGCGTTACGAAAGCACCGCAACTAACCCGGAACTGATCGGGGAGGAAGACCGTGGCTGTGAAGGGTTTTATTGTTTGGCGGACCTGGGGATTTCCATCGCCATTGAAGAAGTCATTATTGCAATTACGCGGCCGAACCCGGTGGGCAGCCCCATCCCGGTTTTTCGGGATACTTTCCCCGGCGGCATGGTTGCGTTCCCAAAACCGGCGGACGGTCAGGATTTGACCTTCATCATCCGCACCATCAACTGTGGCCTGGTTATCCTCCGGCCTGATTTCGAGTACCCGGAGGACGATCGCTTTAAGCCTGAGTTCGGGCCAGTTGCCGACCAGGAACCATGCAACGACCGCGATTTCACCCTGGAGATCGTCAACCCGGGCAGCCTGGAAATTAGCGTCCGTTGGGAAGACGGCAACACGGATAACCCACGGACCCTGCCGGCTGAATTTGACGCTACCTATCCGGTGACCGTATTCAATGAATGTGGAGACTCTACATTCATTGAATACGGTGGCGCAGACATTGCTGAGTTTTGTGGATGTGACGATCGCATCCCCGAGCTGATCACCCCCAACAACGACGGCACCAATGATATCTTCCGCCTCTTTAGTGATTGCCCCGCAGAAGACTACACCCTGATCATCTTCAATCGTTGGGGCCAGCAGATTTTTACCAGCACGACCCAGGGCGAAGCCTGGGATGGCACCAAAGACGGCACCCCACAGAATACCGATACTTACCTGTACCGGATGGCTTTCCGGTTCCCGGGGTCGGAGAAGGTGGAGATTCGGGAGGGGCAGTTTTCGTTGATTCGGTAAGCTATCTTTACAGCCTATTCCATCTCCAGAGCCTCCCCATCCTTGCGTTATTTAGTATTTAGCTTACTGTTTTTCTACCTGTCGTTCTTAGTAGCCCAGGATACCCTGCGCATCGTCGACGAAGCCGGTAATCCCCTACCTTATGCCGTAGTCGGACTGCTGCCCGACACCAGCTACCTCGGCACGGCTGATGATCAGGGCCGCCTCGCTTTGCCTAAGGACCTCAACCCCGAAGCAGATGTCCGGGTGGAGTACATTGGTTATGGGGTTTTCACCCGTAGTTTTCGCCGGCTGGCGCGTGGGGGCTATGTGTTTCGGCTGGAGGGCGGACAGACGACGCTGGACATGCCCACGGTGGTGGGGCGGCGAAACGAAATTGCCGATGAATTGCCCTACCAGGTAGAAATGGTGAACAGCAAGGAGATTACCCGAGCCCAGCCCCTGACCACGGCAGATGCCTTGGCCAATCTTAGCGGCGTTTACGTACAAAAATCTCAATTCGGTGGCGGCAGCCCGGTAGTGCGGGGTTTTGAGGCCAACCGGCTCTTGCTGGTGGTGGACGGCGTGCGGATGAATAATGCGATTTTCCGAAACGGCCATTTGCAAAACGCCATTACCGTCGACCCGCTGGCACTGGACCGGCTGGAGTTAATTTACGGTGCCGGGGCCTTGGCCTACGGCAGCGATGCCCTGGGCGGGGTGGTTCATTTTCGGACGCAGGAACCGGTATTTAAGGTGGGCTATCAGGGGTACCGGGCGGGGCCGCAGGAGGCAAAGTGGCGGATAGAGGGAGCCATGAATTACGGCTCGGCTGCCCGCAACCTCGGTCAAAGCGTCAAGTTGGCGTACGGCGCGGAGAACTTTGCCAGCCTCACCCTGCTCTCTACCACCTTTACCTCGCACCTGCGCGCCGGCGCCCAAAGAAGCAGCCAATTCCCCTCCTTCGGTCTGCGCAATGAATATGTTGGCCGGCAAAATGGTGTCGATGTGGTAGTACCAAACGAAGAACCCAACCGCCAGGTCGGTACTGCCTACAGCCAGTACAACCTCCTGCAAAAGTTCCGTTTTCGGCTCCGTAACCGGTTGGAATTATCCGTCAACATCCAGTTGTCCACCACTTCCGACATTCCCCGCTACGATGCCCTGACGGAACGCCGTGCTGGCCAGCTGCGCTGGGCCAGCTGGGATTACGGTCCCCAAACCCGGGCCCTGGCCGCCCTCCGCCTCGATGACCGACGGCCAACGGCCTTGTACGACCTGGCCAGCTACCTCCTCTCCTACCAGTTCGTTGCCGAAGACCGTATCCAGCGCCGCTTTGGCGACCCACTGGCGGAGCATAACCTGGTCGACGTACAGGCCACCAACCTGCAATCAGATTTCACCAAATCCCTTGGTAACGCCACCTTACGCTATGGTTTCGACCTCCGATACGACCTTGTCGCCTCCGCAGCCTTCCTGCAGCATGTTGACAATGGCAGCCAGGGTTTCTCCGACCTCAGCACCCGCTATCCCAGCCAGGGTTCCGGGCTGACCTCGGGCGGTGCCTACGCAGAAGCCACCTACCCGCTAAGTTCAGCGTGGAGGCTGCGCGGTGGCCTGCGCTACAGCCGACAACGCCTCTTTGCCAACTTTGGTGCGGAAGACCCCGTGGCGTGGCCACAGGCCTACCTCGACGGCATCGACAACACGGAGGGCGCGGCGACCGCCGCCCTCGGCCTGATTCACGAAGCCGGCCAGCACCGCTGGCGCACCTTATTCGCCCAGGGCTTCCGGGCGCCCAACATCGATGATTTTGCCAAGTTTCGGGAGAGCAATGGTTTCATCCAGGTACCCAACCCGGAGTTGCAGCCCGAGCGCTCTAACACCCTCGAATCAGGCTATCGCTTCCGGGACAGTGATGACCGTTTTGAATTCGGACTTACCGCCTACCACACTTGGCTGAGCCAGGCCATTATTCGGCGAAATGGCACCTTACCGAACGGACAATCCTTTTTCGTCAGCCGGGGAGAAACGCTCTTTGTCCAGGCCAACGTCAACGCCGAAAGCGCCCGCATTTACGGGTTTGACCTTAATGGCCGGGTAACCTGGGGTCGGAACTGGCGGCTCGCCTCCGCCCTGCACTACCTCCGGGGGCGACGGAAACAACTGGCGCCCGACGGCTTTGTCCTCGACCTGCCCCAAGACCACATCCCACCGCCTTACGGCCAAACTTCCCTGGGCTGGGCCGGCAATGATTGGGACTTGAGCTGCCGCCTGCGCTATCAACTGGCCAAGCACCCGGATGATTACGCCGTGGGTGCCATCTTCGGCACGGCAGCTGACGGCTACTTTTTCGACCGCTTCGGCACCGCCGACAACCTGGAGCTCACTCCCTTAAACCCGGATTTCTCCTCTGCTGGCAGCCCTGCCTGGTGGACCATCAACCTCTACGCCACCTATGAGCTCAACGACCACTGGAGCCTCCGCCTCAAAGGCGAGAACCTGCTAGATCGGCACTACCGAACCTTTGCCAGCGGAGTTTCTGCGGCGGGGATTGACATTGGGTTTGGGGTTACGGGGAGGTGGTAGCGGCTGGGGTCACCAACACTTCTTCCCCCCCAGCTACGTCTTACCCGTCAAAGACAAAACTGCATGGAATTTTCGCCCCTTGTGCTTAGCCTGTTTGGGCTTACGCTGTTCTCCCTTCTCCTTTTCTCCGCCTGCGATGACGAGGCACTATTCAGTGCTGATGGTATTTATATACGTCTCAAAAATGAAACGGACACCCAATTGACCGATCTCAATTTTTCATTTGGATTTGAGGAGAATACTAGGTTTGTCAGTCGCCTCAACCCAGGACGAGCCTCTGGATACTATCGTTTTGAATTTGCGGATCGTTGCAGCGGCATCTTTCTGGAGGGACAGTTGGCCTCCGGCGGGACTGTAAATATCGGTCGTACCGGATGTGCAGTCCCTGACCCAATAGCTCCGGGCCGTTACTCCTTTGTAATAAGCGAGGTTGCTTTTTCCGACCCCGATAGCACGAGGGGGACTTTCATCCAGACGGAGGTGGTGGAGGATTAGGGGTTCAGAAACCTTCTAGCCTAAAAAAAACTAACCCTCCCCACGGGGGAGGGGGGTTCCGTATCTTCGCACTCCCAAAAACGCAACCATGATCAACCAACGTACTTACAAAGTCAAGGAAGCATTTTACACCCTCCAGGGAGAAGGCGCGCAGGCGGGCCGTGCCGCCGTTTTCCTGCGGTTTACCGGCTGTAACCTGTGGAGTGGCCGCGAGGAAGATCGCGATGCCGCTGTATGTAAATTCTGTGACACCGACTTTATCGGCACCGATGGTATGAATGGGGGGCGCTACACGCAGGTGCAATGTGCGGACTTAGTGCACAGTTTGTGGCCGGGCGGTGGTAAACCCTACGTAGTTTGTACGGGAGGAGAGCCCCTGCTCCAACTAGACGAGCCCCTAATCTGTGCATTACAAGTCCGGGGTTTTGAGGTGGCGGTGGAGACCAACGGAACCCTCCCCGTTCCGGAAAGCATCGACTGGGTTTGCATGAGTCCTAAGGCTAATGCGGACCTGGTGGTCAGCAAAGGAGATGAATTGAAACTGGTTTTCCCTCAGACCGAACCGGAAGCGCAACCCGTTTGCTTCTCAGATTTGGATTTCGTCCATTTCTTTCTTCAACCAAAAGACGAAGCGGGGAAAGATAATACTCCGGCTACGGTGGCTTACTGCATGGCCAATCCGCAGTGGCGGGTTAGTCTGCAAACGCACAAGATCATGAACATTGATTAATACGTGGCGGAGTCACGTATTCATCAATGTTCATGATCTTGTAGTCTGGTAGTCTGGCAGTTCAATGGTCTGGTAGGCTGCCGCGCTACTCAGCTTGCTTCGTTCGTGCCAACACGGCCTTGCCTTCAACCACCATTGCACCTGCGGCCCCGCATTGAAAGTGCGCTTACACAAAAAAAACTACCAAACGAGCACAGCGAGCTGACTCTTGGGGTAGCACTACCAGACTATTTCCTACCTTAAGCCCCACACTACACACTATTACACACCACTTCACAGAGAACTTCATGCAACTAGGTACACTCGACTGGGGCATTATTGCTGCCTTCTTCATCGTTTCATTAGCCATTGGTCTCTGGACCAGTCGCAAGTCAGGCGAATCTTCCAAAGAATTTTTCCTGTCTGGTCGAAACATGCCCTGGTGGCTGCTCGGCGTTTCCATGGTGGCTACTACGTTTTCTGCTGACACGCCAAACTTAGTCACCGATATTGTCCGTAAACAAGGCGTAGCCGGCAACTGGGCCTGGTGGGCGTTTTTGCTTACGGGTATGCTAACGGTCTTCGTTTATGCCCGTCTCTGGCGGCGTTCAGGCGTGATGACGGATCTGGAATTTTACGAAATGCGTTACAGTGGGCCACCGGCGCGCTTTTTGCGTGGCTTTCGGGCCATTTATCTTGGTGTTTTCTTTAACATC
This sequence comes from Neolewinella sp., assembly GCA_047626445.1. Classification (GTDB taxonomy): domain Bacteria; phylum Bacteroidota; class Bacteroidia; order Chitinophagales; family Saprospiraceae; genus Neolewinella. The sequence continues at coordinate 4,984 of JBLHRW010000010.1, read as the reverse complement.
ATGATCATGGCCACCGTTTGCCTCGCTGGCATTAAGATCGGTAGCGTCATGCTTGGAATTTCCCCTGTAACAACCGTATTGCTCGTCGGAGTAGTCACCGTAGCCTACTCCGCCCTCGGCGGTTTACGGGGCATCGTGATTACAGATTTTGTCCAGTTCGGCCTGGCAATGATCGGTGCCTTCTGGGCGGCCATCTACATCGTCGGGATGCCGGAAGTAGGCGGCCTTGATGCGCTGCTCACCCACCCGAACGTGGTTGGCAAGCTCAACTTCATGCCAGACATGAGCGACCCTGAGATGTACGTTCCGCTCTTCGTCATACCCATCGCCGTACAGTGGTGGAACGTTTGGTATCCGGGTTCCGAACCCGGCGGCGGCGGTTACATCGCCCAGCGGATGCTGGCGGCCAAGAACGAACGCCACGCCGTTGGTGCCACCTTCCTCTACAACGCCTTCCACTATGCCCTACGCCCCTGGCCCTGGATTTTGATCGCCCTCGCGTCACTGATCGTATTCCCCGATCTGGACAGCATCCGCGAAGCCTTCCCCAACGCCGAAAAAATTGACGATGACCTGGCTTACTCCGCCATGCTGTCCTATCTCTCACCGGGGTTGAAAGGCTTGGTGGTTGCGTCCCTGATCGCCGCACTGATGTCCACCCTCTCCACCCACCTCAACTGGGGAGCCTCTTACGTGGTCAACGATTTTTACCAACGTTTCTACAAGCCGGATGCTTCGGAAAAAGACTTGGTAATGGTCGGCCGCGTAACCACCGTCGGCCTGATGGTGCTGGCCGCCCTCTTTGCCCTCGTGCTCAACAACGCCCTCGAAGCCTTCAACATCCTGCTCCAGATCGGTGCCGGTACTGGCGTTATCTTCATCCTGCGTTGGTTCTGGTGGCGCATCAACGCCTACACCGAGATCGCCGGTATGTTCATCTCCTTTGCCGTGGCTTTGTTCATGAACTTCATCTACCCGCTGTTTGGCTACCGGGAACTAGCGTCGTGGGAGGTTCTTCTGATTGGCATCGCCATCACTACCATCGGCTGGCTTTCCGTAACCTTCATGACCCGTCCTACGGATAATGCGATCCTTCAGTCCTTTTACCTGCGCATCAAGCCCGATGGCCCCGGTTGGAAACCAGTTAAGGCCACCTTGCCCGCGGGTACTCAGATAACTGGTACTGGTAGCCTCGCCTTCGGCGTTCTCGCCATGCTGGTGGGCGCAATGGCCATCTACGCCGTGCTGTTCGCCACCGGTTTCTACCTCTACGGTAACCTGACGGGTACTTTAATCGCCGCCAGTCTTGCCTTAGTTGGCATTGTGTTTATGTGGACGAACCGGGCTAGGTTCTAATGGTAATTATTGAAGGACGTTAAAACGCTGTGCGTTTATTATCGTCCTTCAACAGCTTCCTGAGCTAACACATAGCCCCAAACGAGGTCTGGATGTAAAAAGCCGTCCTGAAAATTGCCTTAAGGGACGGCTTTTTATTTGAGTCGATCGGCGGATGAGCTTGTCGAAGTCACCGAATTAGATACAAGGATCAACCGTTATTCTTCCGCCGCCATGCGGAGATAAACGCCGTTGCTCCACCCGAAGCCATCCTGCACCGGGTACTCTCCCCCACCCGCTTCCAGGGTGATGTCTTCCACGTTATATTTCTCCACCATCTTGTTTACGTTGGCATAGACACGCTCGTTGTTGTCCATCCAACGTTTACGGATTTCATCGGCAAGTTCATCATCGTAACCTTTTATACTCTGATAGCCGATCCACTGCAAGGGCGGCCAGCCGTTGGGCGCGTCCCATTGTTGATCGGTATCGACTAAGGAAGTCCTTAAACCACCAGGGGCCAGGAATTCCTCTCTGACCCGAGGAATTACCAATCCAACCTTATCCAGTCCTGCAGCAACACAGAAAAAGGGATACAATCCTGCCAACGTGAGGTAGCCAGTGTGCTTTTGTTCTACCCAATTATAGTCTTCAAACCAATTGGTTTCAGGGTTCCAGAGGTACTTGTGGAGAGCTTCTTCCCGATCTATTGCCAGGTCAAGGAAATGATTACTGATTGCCGTATCCGGATGAAGATCAGCGATTAGCTCTTCAAGTTCAAAAAGCAAGCTATTGAGATCAGGAGGAATAATGTCAGTAGTAATGATCGTGCTGATATTTTTACCGTCCGCAAACCAACGGGCGGAATAATCCCAGCCCGATTCCGCGCCGGAGCGAAGGTGCCGAGCAACGGTTTGGCTGTCGCGGCCTGACTCACGGATGGCGAGTACGTCTTCCCGGTAGGATTCTGCCCGGGGGCGGTCTCCTGCATCATAATAGCGGTTCATCAGGCTACCGTCCGGCATCCGTACGACGTGATTTACTGCAGGGTTATTTTCGGATACTTGTTCTGCGCCACTCATCCAGAATTCATGCTCGGCAATTAACTGCGGAAGAAACTCTTGGCAAGCCTCTGTGCCTTCTATTTCTTCCAGCACCTCTACCATCAAGGCAAAAAACGGTGGTTGGCTCCGCGTCAGGTAATACGTCCGGTTACCGTTGGGGATATGGCCGACCTCGTCGATGAGGTAGGCGAAGTTCTCCACCATATCACGCACGAGCTTATGCTTACCAGCGGTTTGCAGTCCGAGTAAAGTGAAATAGCTGTCCCAGTAGTACACCTCACGGAAGCGACCTCCGGGCACCACGTAGTCATTGGGTAATGGGATTAGGCTGCCTGCGGCGCCTTCGTCGGCACCGGCCTTGCGGGTCAGGATGGGCCACAGGGCGGTAATGTGCTCGGTGATGGAGCGGGTACCGTCACTGGCCCAGCCGGAGGCGGGTGCCATGGGCGGGGCAAAGTACTTTTCGGTGAAGACCTTCAGGTTGAAGCCTGCCTTATCCTTATCGGCGACGTAGGCCTCCATGATCTCGTTGGCGTCGGCCTTGGGCACCATGTCTACGAAGGTTTTTCCGTCGGCGAAGATGCGTTCCATTTGTACGCGGCGGAAGAGGTCGCCGAATAGCTCGTCTGGGGCCAGACGATCTTTGGCGGCGGTTTCTTCAGGCGCGGCCGCAGGTGCAGGAGGAGCTACAGGAGCTGGCTCTTGACGGCAGGCGGGGAATAGGCCCACCAAGAGGAGGACGGGGAGTAAAAACTGGATTTTCATTACACTACTTTTAAAACTATCAATTACTGGCTTTTGTGGAGAGGCGTGCGTCTCTAGCAGAAGCCTTATCGTTTGATGCGACTTGGGCGCGCAAGATAGGTGTACTGGTTTGGATGAGCGATTTCTGCCTATGGTTGACCTCCGATGCTCTGCTCGTTCATACTTACTTACGGGAACAGTTGACTTTACTGAAACACACTGATGGCATACTGTTTCAAATTGCCACCGTCTCTCTGAACCAAACGCCCCTAAAAGGGCTAGTAACCGCATCATTCAAGCCCTTGCTTTTCAAAGAGTTCGCCCTGACTCCTACGATCAGTGAAAGAGGAGGGCACGACCAGGGCAATCGCAAGGTCGCTGTAATAGAAAGGTCGAGGATTTGCAATCCGAGTGTTTACCGGGCATTGCAGGCCGGAATGCAATTCCTCCACCTTGAGCTTGCGATTGCCCTGAGGGCACGACAGACACAGGAGGCAGCTTCGACTGGGCATCGTACCTTAGCGCCAAACGACTAAATCTTGACCTACCACACCGCGCCCTACATCTACCCGATTACCTCCCCCCCCATCAAAGACGGCATCGTTGCCATAGACAAAGGCGGGCGCATTGTGGAGGTGCTGGACCCTGCTTCTCCAACCTTCACTGCACCTGCGACCGCGCCCGAAAAGCACGAAGGCATCCTGATCCCCGGCTTCATCAACACCCATTGCCACCTGGAACTGAGTCATCTGGTGGGCAAAAGCCAGACGGGCAAGACGCTGCTGCCCTTCCTGATCGACGTGATCAGTATGCGGGAGACGGCCCAGGAGGAGATCGATGCCGCCATCGAAAAGCACGACGCCTACATGTGGGAACAGGGGATCCAGGCGGTGGGCGACATCTGCAATAAGCTGGATACTGCGCCAGTAAAAAAGAAAAGCAACATCCGCTATTACAGCTTCGTGGAGATGTTTGATTTCATGCAGCCGGACCGTGCCCAGGCCAGCTACGACGGGTATAAAACCGTCTACGATGGCCAGTCGGGCGCGCTGGATGGCAACGCCAAAAGCGGCGTCCCGCACGCACCTTACACCGTCAGCACCCCGCTCTACGAACACATCAACGCGCTAAACGACGGCAACGAAACCGTCTCCATCCACAGCCAAGAAACCATCGCAGAAGATCAGCTTTTCCTGACGGGCGACGGTGAATTCCTGCCCTTCTTCAAAGGCTTTGGTGCTACCCTGGATCACTTCTCTGCCACCGGCAAAGGATCGATCTTCCACGCCTTGGAGCACATGGACCCCGCCAAGCGGACCATCTTCGTCCACAATACCCTGACGACCGCCGAGGGCATCCGCACCGCCGAAGCCTGGGGACAAAACGGTGTCTACTGGGCCACCTGTGCCAACGCCAACCTGTACATCGAGAACCGGCTGCCGCGCTACGACGTCTTCGTGGCCGAGGGCGTAAAAATGACCGTCGGTACCGACAGCCTTACCTCCAACTGGCAGCTCTCGATCCTGGAAGAGCTGCGTACCATTAGCCGGTTCCAGAGCTACCTCCCCTTCGAAACGCTGCTCACCTGGGCCACGATCAACGGGGCGGAGGCCTTGCAATTTGACGATGAATTGGGCAGCCTCGAAGTGGGCAAAGCGCCGGGGTTATTGGCGCTCACTGGACTAGAAGGGCAGACGCCTGATGATTTCCGGATTGGGGCGGGGGCGCGGGTTCGGAGGATTGTTTAGATGTCGCTGCGCTCAGGGTCGCTCCGCTCCTGTTGCAGGGTCGCTACGCTCCTGTTGCAGGGTCGCTACGCTCCTGTTGCAGGGTCGCTCCGC
>JBLHRW010000009.1:0-29286 GCA_047626445.1 Neolewinella sp. | reverse complement strand
CGCCGGCCGGCAGGCAGGGGTGGCGGGATATCATGTAAGGTGTAGGAAGTCTTTTGAGCGCTAAAAACCGTCGGGGAGAATCCCTATCAGACTGAACACCCTACCTCTAAAAGACACTCTCCTTCGAGACATCGGCAACCAGCTTTAGGCCCTGCTGACGAAGCGAGTAAACTGTTCGTCACCGAATTGAGTTGGCGCACCTTGGCTTGGAAATCACCGGTTAAGCGATCTCTGAACAGCTTAAGGTTGTCGAGCAAGTTGGTAGTGTCGAAGTCGGGCAGCTCCGCTTCCAGGAACTGGCGGAAGCGCTTGGCGAAGGTGGGACTCTGTCCGTTGGTACTGATGGCGATCTTCAGCGGGCCACGGGTACTATGCTACCGAGGTAGAAATCGCAGAGGCTGGGGGTATCGGCGATGTTGGTCAACCGTCGGGCTTTCTTCGCTGCGGTGTAGACGGCCAGGTTGATGTCTTTAAAGTTGGTGGCGGCGATTACGAGGTCAGCTATTTTGACGTCAGATGCCAAGAATTTCCGGTCGTACCAGGTGACTGTTCCCCCGGCGGGCGTTGACCACGCTTTGGCGGCCGGTTCATCCTTAAAGCGAGCGGCGGTCAGTTGCTCGCCGCCAAAGCCTGCTTCATCCAACTTACCCAGCACCTGCGTTCTCGCCGCATCATCGTACTTGTTCAACAAAGCCTTCAGTTCTTCTCCCATCCAGGGCGCAACGATGACCACCCGTGCGTTTGGGCTCGACTTGAGGATGAAGCTGGATATAGGGGATTGGTCATTTGTGGTAGTTTAGGATATTGTCAGGGCTAAGGGACGCCGTATAAATAACTTACGCTTAAAACGGCTTGGCTTCGCTGAAACGGTCTTCGAAGTGCTCATTGAAGTTATCATAAATACTATTGTGGACGACAAAATTTTGCTTAAAAACCCTCACATTGTTGGCGTTGAGGAAGTCCCGACTTACCTCCCATTACTACGGCCTTAATAAAAACTACTGTCACTTTTATCGCAAAGAGCCCGCTCAAACTCACTCAATCTAGCCCAACATTACACGCCCCTGAGCGTTTACGGCCAAGTGCGAGTACTCAACCTAATCTTTTCGCTGTACATCATCCTCCTGGCCTTCGTGCCTTGTCAGGACAACTTCTCCCTAGTCCCCAACGAGGCTCCTGCCTCGGCGCACGCTCAGGACTCCGAGCATGAGCACCCCGCTTCCGACCACGAAGACCACTGCACTCCTTTCTGTATTTGCGCCTGCTGCGGAGCCGTTATCGACGCTCCGCCCACGCTCTTTACCCTCGCGGAAGCGCAGCCACTTCCTCCGAAAGGAAGTACCCAACCTAATGCTACCCAAAACTTGAATCCCGGCCTTTTTGCCAAAGATAGCTGGCAGCCCCCCAGATTTAATTAGACCAATTTTATGGGACAAATATGTCCCGCTCTCACCCATTGGTTTAATAGGGGGGCATATTCCGTACGTCAGCGTAACACTGGCGAATACCGGTTGACCTGTTCAATCCGTAGGCCCCCGTCCCCCAGCAACTCATTTTAATGTTTGACAAGATTATCGCTTATTCCGTACGGAATAAGCTGGTGGTCGGCTTATTTGTCCTGGCGCTCATCGCCTGGGGCATCTTCTCCCTCCGCCAAATACCCATTGATGCCGTACCCGACATCACCAACAATCAGGTACAGATCATAACCTCCTCCCCTACCCTGGCTACCCAGGAAGTGGAACAATTCATCACCACCCCGGTCGAGCTCTCCCTGCAGAACATCCAGGACCTGGTCGAAATTCGTTCCATCTCCCGCTTTGGTCTATCCGTAGTTACCGTGGTTTTCGAGGAAAGCACCGACACGTACCTCGCCCGCCAGCTCGTCAGTGAGCACCTTAGGAATGCCGAGGAAAACATCCCTCCCGGACTCGGCACTCCAGAAATGGCGCCTATTTCTACCGGTTTGGGGGAGATCTACCAGTACGTAGTCCGCCCCGAACCGGGATACGAGGAGCGGTACTCCCCCACCGAGCTGCGCAGTATCCAGGACTGGATCGTCAGCCGCCAACTCTCCGGTACCGAGGGCGTCGTCGAGGTCAACACCATGGGCGGTTTCCTCAAACAGTACGAGGTCGCCGTTGACCCTGAATTGCTCAAATCCGTCGGCGTCACCATCAACGATGTGTTTACTGCACTGGAGAACAGTAATGAGAATACGGGCGGTGCCTACATCGAGAAGAACCCCCGCACCTATTATATCCGCACCAACGGCATTGTCACCAGCCTTGCTGATATCCGCAAGATCGTCGTTGACGTCCGCGGCGGCCGCCCCATTCTGATCGAGGACGTGGCCACGGTCCAGTTCGGCCGCGCTCCCCGCTACGGTGCTCTGGTCCGCAACGGCAAGGAAGCCGTCGGTGGCCGCGTCATGATGCTTAAAGGGGCCAACTCTGCAGCAGTGACCGAACGGGTTAAGGAGCGGGTGCTCCAGATTCAGAAATCCCTCCCGGAAGGCGTAGTCATCGAGCCCTACCTGGTGCGCGATAAGCTCGTCTCCACCGCCATCGGCACGGTGGAGAAAAACCTGCTCGAAGGTGGTCTCATCGTCGTGTTCATCCTCATCTTATTGCTCGGAAACTGGCGGGCCGGCCTGATCGTCGCTTCCGTCATCCCCCTGGCTATGCTCTTCGCCATCAGCATGATGAACGTACTTGGTATTTCGGCTAACCTGATGAGCCTTGGTGCCATCGACTTCGGCCTCATCGTCGACGGCGCGGTGATCATCGTTGAATCTATTGTCCACCGCCTCCAGGTCGGATTTGCCGGACAGCAACTCACCCAGGAGCAGATGGACGAAGAAGTGACAGAGAGCTCCATCAAGATTCGCAGCTCGGCCGCGTTTGGCGAGATCATCATCCTGATGGTCTACATCCCCATTCTAGCCCTCGTCGGTATCGAAGGAAAGATGTTCCAGCCCATGGCCCAGACCGTTATGCTGGCCATTGCCGGAGCGCTCATCCTTTCGTTGACCTACGTGCCCGCCATGTCGGCTTTGTTCCTCAAAAAGAAGGTAACCAACAAGCGTACCATAGCCGACCGCATTATTGGCTTTTTTCAGTGGTTGTACACGCCGGTACTCAAGGCGGCACTTCGCTTTAAAACAGTGTTCGTGTTCGCTACCATCGCCCTGTTTACCGTCAGCATTTTCGTCTTTTCCCGTATGGGTGGTGAGTTCATCCCTACCCTTGAAGAAGGGGATCTGGCCATGCAGCAGATCCTACCGCCGGGAACCTCGCTTACCCAGAGCATCGAGATGACCAAAAAGGTCCAGGACAAACTACTGGCCGATTTCCCCGAAATGGAGGAGATCGTTACCAACATCGGTGCGGCAGAAATCCCTACCGACCCCATGCCGGTAGAGATTGGCGACTACACCATCGTCATGAAACCGAAGGACGAATGGACCACCGCCGACAACCGCAAGGACATGTTCGAAGCCATCGAGGAGTCCATGAAAGTATTCCCCGGCATCGGCCTCGAATTCTCCCAACCCATCCAGCTGCGCTTCAATGAACTCATGACCGGAGCAAAGGCCGATATCGCCATCAAACTCTACGGTGCCGACCTGGATGTAGCCTTCGAAAAAGCCAAGGAAGCCGAACGGATCATCAGCGGCATCCCCGGAGCCGGAACGGTGACCGTGGAGCAAACCATTGGAATGCCCCAGATTCTGGTTGATTTCGATTATTCAAAAATGGCACAGTACGGCCTTCAGACTCGTGACGTCAACCGCGTGATCAGCGTAGCCTTCGCGGGAGCCTCCGCCGGCACCATCTATGAAGGCGAACGCCGGTTCGACCTAACCGTCCGTCTTAAGGAGGGCAATCGCGCCGGCATCAGTGACGTGCAAAACCTGTTTATTCCGCTGGAAAACGGAAGTCAGGTTCCCCTGCGCGAGGTGGCCAGCGTCGAACTCGTCGATGCCCCGATGCAGATCAGCCGTGAGAACACCAACCGCCGTATTGTTATCGGCGTTAACGTCGGCGATACCGACGTAGAAACGCTCGTTACCGACATCCGCACTGCGCTCGATGACCAGATGGACCTTCCCGCAGGTTACTACTTCACCTACGGAGGTCAGTTCGAGAACCTCCAGGCCGCCAGCGCCCGGCTCTCCATCGCCGTTCCAGTGGCCCTGGTCCTCATCTTCATCCTATTATTTTTTACCTTCGGTAGCTTTAGCCAGGCCGCGCTGATTTTCGTGGCCATACCGCTGTCCGCTATCGGTGGCATTCTGGCGTTGGAGCTGCGCGGTATGCCCTTCAGTATTTCCGCTGGTATTGGCTTCATCGCGCTGTTCGGGGTGGCCGTGCTCAACGGCATCGTCCTGATCGGCTACTTCAATCAGCTTAAAGAAGAAGGTTGGGACGACGTGCGCGCGCGCATCATCGAGGGAACTAAAGTCCGTCTCCGGCCCGTCATCATGACCGCTTCGGTTGCCTCCCTCGGCTTTCTCCCGATGGCCCTTTCCAACTCGGGCGGGGCCGAGGTGCAGCGGCCGCTGGCTACCGTTGTTATCGGTGGTTTACTTACGGCTACTTTCCTTACGCTTATTGTTTTGCCTATTCTTTACAGTTGGCTGGAAGGGTGGAAGAACCGGCGCGGAACCATAGGTAAAGCCGCTGTATTAGCACCTCTGCTATTGTTCTCTTTTGGGGCGGGGGCGCAAGTGCAAAGCGGGTTGGAGGAGCAGGGGATCTCTACCCCAATGTCTCTCGATGAAGCGATAAACATGGCCATCAACCGTAATCCTACCATCACTGCCGCCAACCGCCTGACGGAGCAAAGCCGGAGTCTGCAAAATCTCCCCTACTCCCCCGGCAATACCGAGATCAGTTACCAGGGCGACGGCCTCTTCCGCGAGAACGGACAACGCGTTAACATGCTGTCCATCGTGCAGCAGTTCGGGCATCCCGCCGGTATCCGGGCAACCAACGCCACCCAGGATGCCATTGTCCGTTTCAACGAGATCAGTGGTCGACTCACCGAAGCGGACCTCACCCTGGAAGTGCGCAACCGCTACTATGAACTCCAACAGCGGGAAGCATTACTACAACTCTACGAACAGCTTACTGAGACTTACGCTGCGTATTACCGCATGGCACTGGTCCGCGCGGAAGCCGGCGAGACCAATCGCCTTGAAGCCCTTAACCTTAGTTCCCGTCTCCGGGAACAGGAGTTGCTGGCCGAACGGGCGCGGATCGCCATAGCGTCATTGCAGCAACGGCTCGGGGTTTTGATCGGGGCCGACGGCAACGTCAGCGCCACCGACAGCCTGGGCCAGGTCGATCTACCTTTCACGGTCGAATCGTCCACGACTACGCTGGCCGTCCGACTTGCCGAGCAGGACATCGCCGTCGCCCGCGCGAGCATTGGACGGACCCGCGCCGAACTCACCCCTGGCTTTCGGCTCGGCTATTCTGCCCAACAGTATTTTGAAGGCGGCTACCTCAGCGGTATCGAAGCCGGGGTGACGCTTCCCCTTTTCAATAAAGTGACCAAAAGGCGCATTGAGGCCCAACAGCTTGGCGTCGCCGTTGCGGAATCTCAACTGGAAACCACCCGCCTGCGCCGCCGTAGCCAGCAACTGGCGGCGCGCAATCAGCTCCGCGAAACCGAAGCCTCCCTGGTCTTTTACCGCGAGCAGTTAGCTGCGGTGAATCCCGAAATAGTCCGCATCTCCCGCCTCAATTACCGAGCTGGCGAGATTACTTACCTCGAGCTGCTCAACGCACTAGACATGCTGGCCAGTAACAACGCTGGCTACCTCGAAAACCTCCTGGCCTACAACCAAACCGTAGCCAGAATCCAATTCCTCCATCAATAGCCAGTAGGCAATCAGTTACACATCGGATGAACTGCCTAAATCATAAAAGATGAAAACCATAAAGCAACTACGCAGCGTCCTACCCGCACTGCTCTTAATACTCCTCCTTTGCACCTGCGACCGCGCCCACGAACACGAAGAAGGCGATGATCATGGCCACGGTGCCGATTCCTCTGGCCAACTCGGCGGACGAGCCGCTGCGCGGGACTCGGCAGACGAAGGCCACGAAGAGCACGGAGAGGAAAAAGGCATCCACCTTACCATCATCCAGATGGAAACCATGGACATCGGTTTCGGCGATTTCACTAACCTGAAAATTAATGATTTCGTTTCCGCTACCGGCACCCTTGATCTCCCGCCCAACGGCTACGCCGACGTCAGTGCCCGCGCCATGGGCTTCGTTCGCAACGCGCGCAACTACGTCGAAGGTGACTACGTAAAAAGAGGAGCCGTACTCGGGTACCTCGAAAACCCCGACTTCATCGACCACCAGCAGCGCTACCTTGAAACCTCCGCTGAACTCACCTTCCTAAAGCAGGAGCTCGAACGCCAGGAAACGCTACTGGCTGCTGCTGCCGGCATCCTAAAAAACGTCCAGCGCCTTCGTTCCGAGGTCGCCGTAAAAACGGCTCACCTGGCTGGCATCAAGCAACGATTAGAATACCTGGGCATTCGTACTGCTGACTTACGGCCTGACAATATCACCAATAGGATTACCCTGTTTGCCCCCCGCGCCGGTTACATCACCAGCATCGCTATGCACGACGGTATGTACGTCGAACCCAGCATCAAACTTATGGAGCTGATCGACGAAGGACACTTCCACCTCGAACTCGACGTGTTTGAGCGGGATATTGCTAAAATCAGCAAGGGCCAGAAGTTGACCTACATCGTTCCCTCTCTTGGCCCAGAACGCTACGAAGCTGATGTACACGTCATCGGTAAGGAGTTCAACGAGGAGAACAAGACCGTGCGCGTTCACGCTCACCCTTCCGGAAAGCAACCGCCGTTTGTGCGGGGCCGATTCGTCGAGGCGCGTATTTTCCTCACCGACCAGACCGTCCGTGCCCTTCCGGAAGGTGCCGTTCTGCGCGACGGTGAGTCCTCCTACATTTTCGTTGCTCCTGCTAAAAGCAACGGCGACGAAGTGGAATTCGAACGCCTCCGCGTTAACCCCGGTATTACCGATGGGGGCTTTACGGCCGTTCGCCTGATCGATCCGCTGCCCGAGGGAATGCGTATCTTGACCCAGGGGGCTTATTTCGTCTACGCCCAGGGCCAGGCGGGAGAGCTTGAACACGAACATTAGCCCTCCCATCAAACGCAATTAAAATGAGTAAAATAAAATTGGCCCTCCCCGTCCTCCTTCTCCAAATACCTGATGACCGTGACCAATGTGTCACCCATTTCCTGGCCGCGCTCAACGAAGAAGGCGTTATCGAGAAAGCCCACCTAAAAGAGGGACCTCTTTTTGAGGTCTGTCTCCATTATGCCCCCAACCAATTGGCGATCAAAAAAGTAAAAGCTATCGCCCGGCGTACCGGTGCGGAAATCACCCGCCGCTACCGGCATTTGATAAAACCGGTACCCTCACGGAAGGCAATGCACAAGGTGTATATTACCCTTATTCTTTGACTACATAATCTAACACCATGGTTTTTTACTGGAGAATGCCCGAAGGTCTTCACCCCTACTACCAAAAGGAACTAAACGACTACAGATCAGCTTTTTTCAAAGGCGATTTGAGTATTGCGTGGCAGCACCTGGAGAGGGCACACATCTTGGGGCAACCTTGGGCCGTAGAACATTCAGAAGTACACTTTCATATGCTTCGTTTTGGATTTGCGATCAAGAACTGGAAAGAAATACGCGGCCAAATTTTACGCCTTGTGTTTGGTGGCGTGAAGTCTTTCGTTGGAAAAATACCATCAGGCAATACGGGAGGAGCCAACGTTCCACCTTTACTGCCTATGGATATCCCCCAAGATTTAAAAAGGATATTGTCTCCTTACTCACCTACCCTCTAACTCCAGAGGTGTACCTATAAAATTCCGCTCGCTCATGAAGACAATGGAAAACCTAGCGGAGGCTGAAACTTACTACGATAAGTTCTCCCGCGTCTACAATGTCTTTTCTCCGGAATGGGGGAGCGTCATTGATAAGCTCCTCTCCGTCTTACGGCCCGGCGGAAGAATTGTTATTATGGACGGGTACATTGATTAGGGATGGGAAATAATGGCATTCAGTTGGTTAATGAATAGCAGTAATTCGCGAATGGGAGAACAGCTCTTTTGGGCTAGTAAAACCACCTGTAGCTTTGAAGTATCAAAGGCTGATTAGCAGGCGCTAGCCGGCCATTTCTCAATCCTCTAATTTCTTTATTTCATGTCCTATTCTTACGACGACAAAGCGGCCAACGACAACCACTCCCACCAGCAGAATCCGAATAATGACACCTACTGGTCGGACCGTAGTCACGACACCCGCCCCGACGACTGGAATGACCGCGACTAGTACAGGAATCCAAGTTTTACCCAGTGAACAGTGAGCAATTTCTTCCACTATAATCTACAGACGCCTCATCCCGCACCAGATGGGGCGTCTTATGTCTTGCTGCGGGTGGCCTCTAAGTGGGGCGGTAGCGATGGATTACCTTCCTACGGATACCGATGAGGAGAGATGTTGCGGACTTAGCGTCCTGGCCCCTTCGCTTAGTTTACAAAACAGATGGTAGCGGAAGGAAAAACGACGGGTTAATTTATGCTTAGAGACGCCGTATAAACGCAGGCCTGTAGTACAAAGCTCAACGAGAGGAGCCGATACTCACTTTCGCTCGTAGCGGCTATTGCCTTGTCACTACTATTCTGCATTCCCAATCAACCATCCCCCCGTCCAGGCCGCCTGAAAGTTGAAGCCTCCGGTGATGGCGTCGATGTCGAGCACCTCGCCAGCCAGAAAGAGGCTGGGGTACAGTTTGGAGCGGAAGGATTTGAAATCCACTTCCTTCAGGTCCACCCCGCCGGCGGTGGTGAACTCGTCTTTGTTCGTTGATTTTCCGGTGATGTGGAAACTGGCGCTGGTCAGTTGTTCGACCATGGCGGCGCGTTGCTGCTTACTTAGTTGGGACCATTGCTGGTCGCTCGGAATACCGGCGGCATCGACGAGGGATTTCCAGAGGCGGATGGGCAGGTCCAGGTAAGCGCGGGCGGCGATCTGCCGAATGGCTTCGGTTTGTTTGAGGTCTTCTAGTTTTTCCTCCACATCGACGGGGCGCATGGCGAGCCAATTGACGACCAGTTCGAAGTTGTACTTGCGAGGCTCGAGGCGGCGGGCGCCCCAGGCGGAGAGGCGGAGGATGGCGGGCCCGCTCAGGCCCCGGTGGGTGATCAGCAGGGGGCCTTCGGCCTTGAGTTTTTCGCCTGCGATGTTCAGCTGTGCCCAGGGCATGGAGATGCCGGAGAGGTCGCGCAGGCGGGTGTCTTTGGTATCGAAAGCGAAAAGGGAAGGTACCGGTGGCACGAGGGTGTGGCCCAGGCTTTCCAACAGTTTCCATACGGCGGGGTTGGAGCCGGAGGTGACGATGAGGCGGTCGGCGGTGAAGGTTTGGTCACCGGCTTTTATGGTCCATTTTTGGGGCGCGGCCGCAGGTGCAGGGGAAGGGGTTAAAGGGGCCAGGATCTCCGATACCCGGGTCTTAGTCAATACTTTGACACCTTGGGCCTTCGCCGTATTCCACAAACAATCGATGATGGACTGGGAGTTATCGGACACGGGGAATACCCGTCCATCTTCTTCGATTTTCAGTTCCACGTTTCGGTCGCCGAACCAGCCCATGGTATCGCCGCAGGCGAATTGGTTGAAGGGGCCAAGCAGCTCCTTCTGCCCCCGGGGGTAGAACTTCGACAGCTCCCGTGGATCCCAACAGCCGTGGGTGACGTTGCAGCGCCCGCCCCCGGAGATGCGGACTTTCTCCAATACGCCCTTTCCGCGCTCCAGGATGGTGATGTCCTCCTTGGGGTGGTTGGCCGCCCGCTGGATGGCGGAGAAGAAGCCGGCGGCGCCGCCGCCGATTATTATGGTTTGGGACATGGATGCAGGGGTTGTAGGAGTTGCAGGGTCGCTTCGCTCCTGTTGCAGAGGTTGCAGCCGCTAAGGGAAAGGCAAAATTAGTGTTTCGTTTGGGATTTTCCCCATATTCGTGCAAAACATGGCAACACGACGAATACGAGGGGCGGCGTTTGATGCTACGGGTCTGCACTTACCCCTCGCTACGAGAGACGGCCCTCCGGGCCTGCGTTAGCCGGAGGAGGAAATACAAGCCCGCCCGTCCCTGCTTCTTAATCCCTCCTATGGCACCTGCGGCCGCGCCTGATTTTTTTGATAACAACCCAACGTATCCCCCTACGAAAGCGACTGGCTGACCTGCTGGCGCCCGGGCGTTAAAGGAACTAACCCCCCTTTAATGGGGTATTTATACCTATTTTACGTGTCCAATTAGGCTAAGATCGTTCGAATACCTAAAATTTAGGGATATTAAGGTTCTATAACTCACCACATCAACAAGGCTGTTGGCAACCCATAATCTAATTAAAAGCTGCAGCTTAAAGCACAGGCGCCATATCCGCTAAGGCCCAAATCAATTCCGCATGAAAACCTACCTACACAGTCTACTAGACGAAGCACAAGACCCCATAGTACAGACCTACCTGAAGTACATCAAAAAGGGTTTCCCCAAGCCAAAAGGCGGCAAAAAGGATGTCCTCGTCATCGGCGCGGGCATGGCCGGGATGGTAGCCGCAGGCATGCTCCGGCAGGTGGGCCACAACGTCACCATAGTAGAAGCCAATACCCGGGTGGGGGGACGCGTGAAAACCTTTAAGAACACAGCACATAAAAAATACTGGCAAGACGATAAGTTGTACGCGGAAGCTGGCGCGATGCGACTACCTGATTTCCACGAGATGGTGATGGAATATTGTACGCAACTCGGGGTAACGCTGGAGCCCTTTTATTACGTTTCCGTAGATAAAGACCAGGCCCTAAAATACAAGAAGAAGGCGTACAAAACCAAAAAGAAAAACTTCCCTAAACAAACGTTCAACTCGTTCTTTTTTGTCAACTACCGACACCTTCGCCAGAGCACTTACTACGCCGAAGGGGCCGACATCAACGCCTTGTTGGATTTTAATTTACAAGCCAATAAGGACCCTAATTCCATCAACCCCGATGAGAACCAGCGGGCTGATGTGCTTTTGAAAAATGCAATGCTGCCGCTGAAGCAGTTTATCGCCATTAACCCGGAAGAAAACTGGCCCTTATTAATCGAACAACTAGGGGAATACTCGATGAGAAGGTTCCTCAAAGAGTACACCTACTACTCCGAGAACGCCATCGAAATGATCGGCGTACTACAAAACCTGGAGTCAAGGATGTCTTACGACTTTCTGCAGAGCTTCATCGAGTCAAACATCATCAGAAACGACACCAAGTTTTGGCAGGTCATTGGGGGCACCGCGGAGATCACCGACAAGTTCTATGAGAAACATACCCTGGCAAAGTTTACCCACCTGGATACCCGAGTGACCGACTTGTGGATGCAAAAGGATGGCAAAGTGAGAATTTCTACGAATATTGAAGTTGAACGAGATCATTCCTTCTATGAAAAAATAGGCTTTGAGAAGAAAGAGGTTCCGGTAAGTGAAATGGCATTTGACGAAGTGATTGTGACCATTCCGTTTTCTGCCTTCAGGATGGTACACGTCTGGCCTAAGTTTAAGCAAAACAAGCGCAAAGCCATCCGCGAGCTGCACTACGATGCATCGACGAAAGTGCTCATCGAATTCACCGAACGCTGGTGGGAAAAAGAGCCTTACAACATTGTTGGCGGAGGTACCATTACAGATTTACCCAATCGGTTTATCTACTACCCAAGTCAGCACATCGGAGCAAAAGGCAACGGCCTGATGCTGGCCAGCTATTCCTGGGCAGACGATGCCCGCAAGTGGGACTCGATGAGCCATAAAGACCGCTATATCTACGCGCTGGAAAATATTGCCGTAGCACATGCGCCTGAGGATAAAAAGGAACAGGATAGAATCAAAAGCATGTCTGTCTTTAACCCTAAAGCCAAGTCCAAGCCAAAATATGCGGATGGTATCATGGGCGCTGCAACAGTTTCGTGGATGCAAAACCCCTATGCTTTTGGGGAAGCAGCTATTTTCTCTCCGGGTCAGTTGGACCTCTTGCAAGGGGCCATCCAACAAACAGAATGGGGTGGCAAAGCACATTTTGCCGGCGAGCACACTTCCCTGAAGCATGCCTGGATCGAGGGTGCGATTGAGTCGGGTATAAGAGCAGCACTGGAGGTTAATGAAACGCCCGTTGAACTAAAAAAGAAATGATTCTGCCAAAAATTACCGTAGCAAAATACCTTCAGCTCCGCTTAGAGGAGCTGGGGCTGGACAAGATTTTTGGCGTAGCCGGAAATTACACCGCGCCCTTTCTGAATACCATCATTGAAGACCCAAAGGCAAAGATTACCATCATCGGGAACACCAATGAAATCAATGCAGGGCACTGTGCAGATGCGTATGCCCGACTCAAAGGCATCGGTGCCGTTGGGGTAACCTACGGGGTGGGTGCCTTCAGTGTACTTAACCCGGTGGCGGGCTCCTACGTGGAGCATAATCCGGTACTGGTGATCAATGGTGCACCGACCACCGCGGAGCAATCCAAAAGCATTGGCGAGGGGCTGTTAGCCTCCCACATGACCGGCGACATGTACAGCAACATCAATGTGTTCCGACAGGTGACGGTCGCTGCGGAGCAGGTGATGAGCGGGAATGAAGCCCCCTATAAAATCGATTCGGTACTGAATGCATTACTCAGCTACGGGAAGCCCGCCTACCTGGAAGTATTCGAGGATGTTTGGCGAATGGATTGTGACCCGCCCGACCGACCACTGACCCCCAAATATGGTCAGGGCTGCGAGGCTACCGCTCAAAAAGCGGCCCAGGCTACTGCCGACCTCATCGAGGCAAAAGGCGAGCCTATTTTTTGGGCAGGGGTAGAAATTCAACGCAAACAACTTCATGGGGCGTTTTTGGACTTAGCGGAGTCAACGGAGATAGAGTTTACCACTTCCATTATGGGCAAGTCTATTGTTTCAGAGGACCACCCGCTTTTCAAGGGCGTCTTCAACGGAAATGCTTCTCCGACCGATGTGTATGATCGCTTTACCCAGGCCGGTGCTAAAATTGGTCTCGGCGCCTGGACGACGGGTAAGAACCTGGGAGGGTTTAATATTTGGGACACCGACACGGTACTTGCCAATAAAGGTGGAGTCAGGGTTGGGGCGAAGTTTTTCCCCAACGTGGGCCTTGGTCAGTTTATGGAAAAACTCAAAGCGGAACTGCTTTCCCGCCGGGAGAAATTCAAGGCGTTTAGTATGGATGCTGCCATCAGCATGAAACTGGAGATGATGCCCCGAGCTTTAAAAGCTGCGCCTACGGGCATAACTTATGATCGCTTCTTCACGACCATGGATGGCTACCTCACCAATGACCACGCGGTAGTAGTTGATTCGGGTTTCCCTTTGCTGGGCGCACAGGGCCTTCACCGGGGCGAACCCAATACGTTCATTGCTCAGGCCAGTTGGCTCTCCATCGGGTATTCCGTGCCCGCGGCCATTGGCGTGAAATGCGCCATGCCCGAAAAGCGGGTGATGGTTTTTGTTGGGGATGGGGCCTTTCAGGAGACTTGTCAGGCGGTATCTACCCAGCATCACCAGCAGCAGAACACTGTCGTATTTGTTTTAGACAATAAGATTTATGGCATAGAGCAGCTGCTGGTCAATCCCAATCCTTTCAGAGGAGAGGATAAAGTCGATTACTCAGAACCGGCCCTCAATACCATTTATCCTTATAACAAACTGAATAATTGGAAGTACGCTAAACTAACCGATGCCTTTGGTGGCAAGGGATTAGAAGTTCGCACCATGACGGAGTTGAAGGTGGCATTGGCCACCATTGATGCCAGCCCTGATGACAACTTCATCGTCCATGTCCATATTCCTGAAACGGATATTCCTGCGTCCATTGAGTACCGTACTGAATCTCCCGGAGAGGATGAAACGGAAAATCCTGATTGGTCGTTGTGCTAGTGGTTCATCAAGTTTGATTGCCGCAGATTGTGCCCATTTCTATCCGGGGGAGGTCTAAAAGGGGGTTTTTAGTTCCCCTGATTACTTTAGAGATGGGCGCGGACGCGGGTGCAGGAGAAGGAATTGGGAAGCAGTCTGAGGGACGCCGTACAACTAACTTACGCCTTTTGACCGTCTGTCACAAGGAAAGAAGGTAGGATTCGGAGGCCACGAAAAATGATCTCTACCTCGTTTTTCACAGCAAATTAGGCCTATCAATTCAACAAAGCTGAATCACCTCACAATTAAAATAAGAAAGAATTATGGCATTTGAACCGCTCTTTAGAAAAATAGATGCTATCGGGGATGACAGAAAAGACGTATTCGATGACAGCAGTGATGCACTGGGTGCAGGCTCTCAAATCACGGGACTGGTAATCCGCCACGGTTCGTACATAGATGCTATTGAGGTAAGGTATGGAGATCATTGGCTGCCTCGTCATGGTGGTAAAGGAGGAACTGCCACCGTGGTTAATATTCCAGATGATGATTACCTGGTTCGGGTTTCTGGCACATTCAAAACGCCATATGATGCAGGAACGGTGATTACAATGATCAAATTTGAAACAAAACAAGGAATTATATATGGCCCGTACTGCTCATCAAATGGTACATCATTCGAATTCGCCGCAAATGAAGGAGAACAGATTTGGGCCTTCCTAGGCTCAACGGGGTTCACAAAATTGTCATCTCGAACTTATGTATTAGCTAGCCTTGGTGTTGTTATGATTCCGGTCGATGAAAATCGCTGGGTAACGGTCAATGAGTTGCAATCCTACAAGCAACAGCTGAAAAATTGTAGTTGGGGACAATGGAAGAAGCGAGGAGACCTTGATCCATTGAGGGGTGCAAGGGGGTACAGTGAGTTTATCACTGAGATTCAACAGCTTGAATCCGGAGGCATTCAAACCTGGATTGACTGTTTTGATAACTGGCGTAATGATACTGAGAACCTACATTTAAATCCTAAGGAACTGAACTCATATGCCGCTAAATACCGAAAGCCCTTTGAATTTTGGCTAAGCCAATCTGCTCAACGTTTCAATACGATGCGCAGCCTTCAATATTTTTTGAGCCCCCTTGGTGGAGAACGGTGGCACAACTTGCTTGACGAAATGCTTGAGGACCTAAAGAGGAGAAAGGTGACTGTTGAGATGAAGGCAACGCTCAAAACGAAAGAGAAGGAACTCACCGACACGGAGAAGAAGCTCGAAATTGCTTATAACAACACCACGAGACTCCAAGGTACGCTCGATACTACACAGACAAATCTCACCAAAACAAAGGAAACGCTCACAACGAAGGAGAACGAACTAACGGAGACAATAAGGTCTCTCAATGAGGTCAACAAGAAAAGATTAAGACTTGATGAAGAGAGTAAGAAACGGAAAGGAAACCTTAAAGAAAAAGAGAAGGAATTAGCCAATACAATAAAAGAACTCAACGGCGCCAACGAAAAGGGAATAAGACTTGATAATGAGATTGAGAAACTGATAGGAATACTAAACACTACAAAGAAGGCGCTGGAAAAAGAAATTAAAGCGGCAGCAACTGCGGCTGATGCAGCAGCTAAAAAACTCAATGACGCTCAGCAGGAGGCCGAAGCAGCTAAGGAATTGGCAGCAAAATTGGCAGCAAAGAAATTACGGGCCGAAAAAAATAAAGCAGCGCGTGCAGCTGATGCCGCAACTGAGAAATTTAATAAGGCACAACACGACGCTGAAGTAGCCAGGGACTTGGCAGCAACGACGGCGGCACAAACTTTGCAAGCAGAAAAAGATAGAGCGGCTCGTGCAGCTGATGCAGCTACCAAGAAGTTCAATTATGCCCAGAAGAAAGCCGAAGAGGATAAGAAGGCAGCAGCCGAACTTGCCGCTACTAATCTGAACAAGGCAAATGCCCAGAGAGATTGGCAAAAGAAAAAGTGGGAGCTGATCCAAGACAAGGATCTGCTAATGGTTTTACCTCTGGGAGGAGATACGAAAACGGAGGCCCTGGATTATTCCGGTAACAAACACGATTTCTCTCTGTCCAAGGCCCCTGACAGGCTAATCTCGCCGACAATTATCATCGAAGATGGGATGATAGGGCTCACGGTCGAAGCAATGATCTGGTGCTCAGCGGAAGTTACAGAACTCAACCTTGTCACCGTGAATCTGGAGGGCATCGAAATTAGCATGGGAATGATCAAAGAGGGGCAGATGTTTCTTCGCTATGATGACAAGAAGTTAATTAACTACGCCTCCGAGGAAAAGTATATTCCCGCCGACCAATGGGTCCCTTGGGTCTTTCAGCTCAAACTGAATTCAACCAAAGGTAATTCAACGAATAGCTTCTGGCTCCCAAACTTCCATACAACGACTGGCGTGTTCAAAGGACATAAAAAAGATGGTTTGCCGGGAAACCACCCAATTAGCGGAGATATAGCGCTGCCGCCCGCGGTCAAGAATCTGAGTATTCAAATTGCACATTCAGGTTCTTCGAAAGGCAAGATCAAAATTAAAAACCTGCGCGTATACAATCGCGTCTTATCTCAAACAGAGATCGACAAGAACTTGGCTATTGAAGTGCCTGAATCCAACTAGAAAAAAACCTATGAAATCGCTTACTTACACCTATAGCCAGGGAACTGAAAATAAAGGTGATGGCTACTCGTCAGCACTGTATATCCCGGACTCGATCGCAGCGACGCCGCAGGCACCGTACTATCTGAACTTCCTTCCCGGCGAGTATCCTGATTGGAGTGGCCAAGGGCAGATTCCCGTCAATGATGTATGGGAGGAAAAATTTGGATGCTTCGTGTTCACCGACAAGGTTGTTAACGAAGATGATCTGGTGGAATTTGCCGAGGAGCTCCATAACAAGCTAATTTTTGACCCCGCCGGAAACGACTATTCACTGTTCGCGTGGAATTACAGGGGTGATTTGGATATACCACGCTTTCAGGTGTTCCAGACTCCGTACGTAGCTATAGGCACAGCGAAAAAAAGGACCATCACCGATTGCCATGGTTTAAGCATCAAACGGTTTAAGATGAACTTTGATGAAGGTACCGGGATGAGCCTGAAGGAAGGTTGTATCAATTTCGATCGGCCACTGACATTAGCGTATGGTGACTACAAGTTTACCGACGTAAAAGCTGCAACCCTGATCTTGTCCGGTCCAAGAGCGGGCTGCATCGATGCCGCAATCACTGCAGATTTGGAGACCTTGAAAGCAGTAGGCGGGGGCGAGTTTCGCACCTGTAATGAGAATGGGGACGGATTCCAATTCCCACTTTTTCCCGACCAGCCCAAGAAGCCAGAACAATTGGGCGAGTTCAATATTTCCTGGAACGTCGCAGCTCCTCTTGACGCTGTACGCACGCACTTCGCCTTTGCCGACACGCCGACCTTGCTCAGCCACTTCCGCACTCCAGGTGGTCAGTCGTTGTCCATTCAACCGGTTGAACATGGCGATGTGCCGTCGGGATTTTGTTTCGCCCGCTCCATGCGCACGTTCCTCGACGGAAAAAACCTCAAGTTCGGGCCGTCAGATCCAGACTACTACTTGGCTCCCAGCGGACCGTTCAAAGTAATCAAGCCGAGTGCAGCCGAGCAGCGTCCACTTCATTTGATGTGCGGTGTTTCGGGATCGGAGTACCTGTTGCTCCACCCTGAAGACAAACTCTGCTTCCTACCACACAATGAGGAGTCTGATGGATCGGAATGGAGCACTACTTGGGCAACGATCATCCCAGCGAAACTAAAAGACGATACCACTGTCGGTGCAAGCTATTGCAAGCAGCCAGATGGTACCGCGTTCTTTGACAATGATCCTGAAAAAGGTCATCCCGTCGGAGCTCAGCTTGGCGATCTTGAGATAGGGCATTACAAGCATACCCAGATTCTCCTCCTGCCCTTTGCCGGCGTCAACTCAAAAGTGGCCTGGATGACCCCGGATACAGGGAAACAAGTGAGTGCCATTTCAATTAATCAGGATTACGAGCTACAACAGTTCCGGGATCAGGACAAGGTGTCGCAGCGCGCCCAAAGTTTCTCTACTCGGATCAAGCAGCAAGAAGGGCCCGTATTTTTCAACCCCTATGACGCCACCCGTCTCAAAGGTCTATCTCGAACGGCAAACGGGCTAATGATCAATCTCCACGATGGTACCGAAGGTCCTCCAGCAGGTACACTGAAGCGTATCTTTCTCGCTAAGGGACCCGATGAGCGCAAAAATAGCACAATTTCCAAGGGCCCTGCCGAGCCAAAGTTCTTCACCTTGAATCCCGGCGATCAGGGGGTGGTTGATCCGGTTTTAGTTGCGGAATTACTGAAACGCCCTGAGTTAGTGATTGTCACCAACCACGACAAGGTTTCTGGTTTTAAGTATAAGCTGAATTTGGTTTCAGTTGCAACTAAAGCTGAACTGCTCGATGCTGGAAAATCTCTCGTAATAGTAGCTATGGTGGGCACTGCTATCCGGATACGCATATTCGATTTGAAGGGAAAAAAAGTCGTTGATAAGCCTGAAACTGAACTAAAAAGCGGGCCAATACTGACTGAGCTCAAGAACTTGCTGAAGGAAGAACCATTCCCTGACGTATCGGAATGGCCTCAGAAAAAGCAGCAAGAAGTCATCGAAAAGGCCTCATCATTGTCAGATCTAAGCTTCGGCAACGAGATAACACTGGGTGATTTCCCCTTCAAGCTCGACGTTGGTCCTGAGAAGGCGATCCTGCTCTTCAAATTTGCTTTGGGGATCAGTCTCGAGAAGATTATCACCAATGCAATAGATGGGAACTTGGCATTGACACACGACTTTTTGAGCGGTGAGAACATGCCGCAAACACTGGAGCGTATTCAGAAATCGATCGACTCCGCTAAAGCCAGCAAGGCAGCAGACTCGGCGTCGGTCGAAACTGCGGGTAAAACCGCTCACCACAAGCCAGCCTTTGGCCATTTTTTGAAGCTCATCAAGGATCCGGACTGGACCGGCTTCCTAGTTTTGAATTGCCCACTGAACTACGACAAACTGCCCGCAGATATCTTGACACTCATAGGAGGAATCCGCTCCAAAACAAGGTTACAGGCTCATCACATTGGAGCGACCATCAACCGCCCAAAACCCGGTGATAACAAGATGGATCCGATCCAGTCGAGTTCACTTTTTGCAGTAATCTATCATGAAAACCAATGGATCCGTAAGGCAGAATCCCGGGGGATGACCTACGAACAGGCTTCTGAAGATTGGAAGCGTTACGAGTTGGAACCGAGGGTTACCAAGTTGAAACCCATCATCAAGACCGACTTCGAAACCTTGCGGTTCGAAGTGCTCTTCGAGAATTCGAAACAGCAACTTTTTACGACTCGAATTGCCTTGACAACGCCAGAGCTCTTTGGCGGGGAGGTGATGCTTAAAAAGGCGCCTTCACCCGACAGCAAACCTGCGGATACGATGGTGATCGACGGTCGGCGGATCCATCACCCTGACGGTACGGGCTCCTTCGTGTTTGAGTGGCCCGGTGATCTGGATCAAGAAGATCAACGGATCTACGACCGAGTCTTCACCTACGTGAAAGCTGGCCGCAAGATGAGCGCTCTGCAGAATGTAACCTTCAGTGACTTGCGCCTACGTCCGGTTAAGACCAAATCAGCCGATAAATCGATCACTGCCATATCCATTTTCGAGCTGGATAGTGATCTCGATTTCTTTGACAAGAAATCAAGCGGAGTTGATTCCCCGCTCGGCGATCTCTTTTCCTACAAAGCGCTGCGATTGGAAGCTTATGGCCTCAACACTACAGTAGTGATTCCAGAGATAGGTGAAATTACTCGTAAAATGCACGAAGATCTCTCTGGCTCTCGGATAGATGTACCGGTCAGTACAAAAGGCGCACGTGTCGGAAGTTTGATTGACCGCTTGCCCCTACACCCGTCAAATGTTCATAAAGTAAAAAACTGGAAAGTCTTCGCCGAAGGCGGTTGGTGGATGAAGGGTGTGGTGAAGCCAGGTATTGTAGAGCCCTTACCGCAAGGAGAAGGCTATGCCGTGGAGTTCGATTTCCCGATGGGAAGCACCGGTGGCCAGAGCAAATCACCTTCACAAGTCACTGCCCGAGTCTGCCTGGCATGGTCAGCTCGTGGACCGAACCATGATGACGATCACGGCATCTGGTTTGGGCTTCGCAGCAACAACATGAACTTGCAGGGGATCATGAAGACTTCGCTTGATGATGTGCGGATCGTACGCGATTCGAATCAGGCATACTTCATACTTCTTGAAAATTATCAGGTACATGTATTTGGACATGCGCTCCCTAAACACCGGAGCTCTATGGTACTCACACCATCTGCAACTAACCCAAAAGGGAAGTTAGCTTGGCTTTTGGTGAGAGAAGATCTGGTGCCAAAATATGCCCCAGCTGTTTTAATTGACAATCCTACACCGTCAAGATCAGATAATCCAACAGTAAATCCAATAGCCGCCGAAACCATGTTGTTGGCAATGGCGAAATCTGATCCTGTGGACCCACTCGCATGGAAGCACATAGATCAGAATGATGAAAAGTGGGGAGAGATCGAGCGCAGCGCCAGTATCAGTATCTACTCCCCGGTATATGTCGGAAAGGGTAAGCTTCCTGGTGATGAATTGAATGCTGTCACACAGCCCAATTGCATCGGTGGGGTCATAAAGAAGATCTTAGGGAGCCCATTTAAGCCCTTGCCACCTGAGAAAACAGGTGAAGCAGGAGATCATCTTGTCGTCGCCGTCCACATGCTGTTCCCGACTTTGGACCTCAAGTTTTTAATGCACGACAATGACTTTTATGGCGGTCGCATAGAGGTCAGGGCTGACCCAACAAATGTAGATGAATCAGAGAAAACGGGAACTGGGGGATTCCTCGTGCGCCATCCGGACATACCTCTAAGAGGCTGGGGCAGTGGCCCTATTCAGAGCGAAACATGGGAGAAATACGACGGAGCGAAGCTAGAGGTTTACTACAAACATCTAAAATCAGGTGTAGGTATTATTTCTGCAAACTTGGTATTACCGAAGTCGATGTCATCGATCAAAAAGACAAGCGAAGGCTACAAGAGTCTGGGTAGAATCAAAAGGGAAACCGAGGACGAAGCCAAGGCACAGAAGAACGCTTATGAAAAGAATGGGCAGGAGCTCAAAAAAACCAGTGATAAAATTAAAACCAATGGAAAAAGTCTGAAAAAAATGCAAGGTGATCTCGACGCGCATCAGCAAAAGCTCAGCGATTCCCAGAGTAAGCTAGACAAAAGCCGTAAGGATCTCGACGATAGTTCCAGAAATCTTGCTGACGTCAGTAAAAGTGTCAAGACACTTGAAAACAACATCCATGACCTAAATGAAAGGATAAATAAACTTGATACAAAGCTGGAGAAGCAGCAGAACGCAGCTGTCCGAAGACAACGTAAAAAGGCGAAAGTTGGACTAAAGAATCGCCTGACTATGGATACAGATCTCCTGTATAAGAAAGCGAAGGATCACACTAATGCCAAGAAAAGCTACCAGAAAAATAAGGATAGCCATGATAAATTGAATAAGACGTTCAAAGTCAATGAAGAAACCCACCGGGAAAATGAGCGCAAGCAAAAGGAGCTTGAGCGCTTGCACGCATTGGCAATTAAGAAAAATGACAAGCGGAATGCTGCACTCAAGAAAAAGAAAGAATTCGATGAGGTTGCTGGTCGAATGCTGGAGATGGCTTATGATATTAGAAATTTTCAGCTCGCTCTTGAAGAGGAAATACTCGCCGAAACTCCAGAATTTCACTTGGGTAATATTAGTCTGGCCATCTTTATACAGCCAGTCCCAGGCTTCCGGATTTCGCTCGGCTGGCCGATTACAGCTAATCCATTCGAAATTGAGATGCCGGCGAAAGTCAGTAGCCTCGGAAAAGTAGTCCCATTCTTTAAGGCAGGACTCTACTTTGCTTTTCTACAGCCAGAAGACCTCCCTGGTACATTCGGTGCCACTGGAAAAAATGATGAACGACTGGTTCCCGAATTCGGGTATATGTTCGCTGGCGGGCTTGCAATAGGCGGTGGAAAAAAATTGAGTGGAAATAAGGGCCTGTTCGAGTACAGTGCATCGATCGAGATCGATGGTATCATCCAAGTTTATTGGGCTAAGTCTGCTGAACATACCGATGGAGACTATCACTGGGTTTGTCTGCAAGTAAGTGTGACTGGCGCACTTAGTGGAAAGGTCAACTTGGTGATTATAGAGCTAAGTATTTCGCTGAAACTTCTGATATCGGTAGCCTTTGCTTTCGAGACGAAACACCTTACCAGTGCAGAGTTCAAAGCCTCAATTAGCGCGGAGGGTTCGCTTCGAATTGCGTTTATCACGATCCATATCGGCTTTAAGACAAGTATCAGCATTGGTGGTGCTCTTGAGTCCGGTTCAGGACATAATGCATCGGTGAAGGGGCCATCTCCGCAGATTGTAGATTGGCCGAAAGGGTCACTTCCTACCCCACCAAAGCATGAGGAAGCACCTATTCAGGCAGACTCGACGGAAGTCGGACAAAGCGCAGGTACTAGTTCAGAGAGAGTGGCTCGAAGTACAACCCCGCCAACTATTGAGCCAATGAGCATAGTATCAAGCTTCATCAACCTGCCTATAGAAGAGGTCTCTCCCCCGACGAAAACACCCTTGTTTGATTCCTCAAAACAGCTTGATGGGTGGACGAATGACTTTGAGACCGCCATGGATCACCACCATCAATCTGCCATCGAAGGCGAGATCCCCCAGGTCACGATTCCCCTTCACTTCATGGTGCAGGTAACTGCAGCCGAAGACAAAAGTGGATCGTGGGGGCCTCGTGGAATTGCCTCCCTGTTTATCGACATTGGTCACGGATCAGATGTAAATTCGGATTTTTCCAAACTCTCTGCTTCGCTAATCGCATTTCTCACCAATCAATACACCAAGGATGTACCCGTTTTAAACCATCAGGAAGATGTGCCGTGGATGGAGCAATTGCTCTCTGCGGGCAAGATAAAAGAAGTGCACGCCAGGATCAATACCAGCCTGGGTTGGGACTTACCAGCAAATAAACGTTCCCACGAGTGGGTGGACAAATGGTTTAAAACAATCGATTTCAATATATCTACACTGGACCCCGATGGAGACGAACATTTGCGGATCGCAATGTTCCCGATGCTGGAGTGGCTCGAATTACAGCCAGTCGGCACGACGGAAGAACCTGATAGACATGAGCAGAAGAAAAAAATCGTTTATGCTTATTTCGAGCACATGGCGCGGAGCCTGTTTGAAGCTATGGAGGAACTCGCTGAAAAAACTAAACAGTGGAGTACAAAAAAACATCTTTCCATAACTCCTGCATGGAACGCTCCCCTCGACAAAGTGGCTGCGGCAGAGACCAACGTTGAGGGCCTGGAAGCCGAACTCGATAAGGCCGAATCGAGCGGGTTAGTAGCAGCGCAAAAGAATGCCCACACAAAATTGGAGGCTGCAAAAGAAGGATTGGCGAAGGAAACGCTCCATCAAGCGAACAGGGACTGGGCTAAGGCGCAGCAAGATTTGGAGATCGTGAAATTGTATAGCGAATTGCAGAAAGCACCAGCAGAGATCAAAGCAGCCAGTGAAGCGCATAACGCTGCAGTGAAGATCTTAAAGGACATCCGTGGCAAGGCCGACGAGAAAGCGGAGGACAAGGCGGAAATGGATGAATTCAAAGCGAAGGCAAAGCTGACTACAGCCGTGAAAAGTCAGCAACAAATACTGGGTAGCCTCGATAAACGGTCGCAAACACTGCAAATCAATCTGGGTGAAGCTCAAAAGATCGTGACTATGGCTGAAGCAGGATTGCTTGAAGCCAAAGGTGCGTCATCGACTGCCTCCCTTCGGATAACGGCTCATCAAGCAAAACTAGACTTGGCAAAGGCTAAGCAAGACGTGACGGACCTGGAGACCAGGCTTGAAATTATAAACCGCGGATCAGCTTCTGCAAGGGACCTGGCGTCTGCCGAAGCAACCTGCCAATCAGCAATGAGCGCTGTGATTCAGTTGAAAGTAGAGCAGGCTTCACAGGCAGCTTTAAGTCGCCTTGCAGGAAATCTCAGTCGATTCCTTTTGGCAGGTAAAAACGTAGAGGAGCCAGAAAACGTTTTCAGAGGACTCTACGAATTGACTGGCCAGCAGTTCACACTGAATGATGGCGACAACCAAGTCGTCCTTGTATCTCGAGACTCCAATACCGATTTGCCGGGACCCAACAAAGAGGGCGTTCGTGAGAAAACGCGTGTTCTTCCAAAGAGGATTCCTACTGGAGTAACTCCTAATCAGGCGCTAAACTGGGAAGCGCCCTTAGCGGGCAGCAATGCTTTGGCTAATGGCGAAGAGGCCAAGAAAAAATGGCTCTTCCAACATCTACCACCCTTAGCACGCACGCCCAAGCGTTTCCCCTTGACGCACCGCCTCTCGTGGGCCGACGGCACTACTCAGAAATCGATCGCACCTTTTGCCGACGATCTGCGCTACGCCTTGGAGAACACTGCGGGCGATGCTGGATTGCTCAAGGTAAACGATGCAGAGGAGACTGAGGAAACAGCACATATCGAACTTCATGACAATCACTCAAACTGGGCGAATGCGCAACCTGCCTTGGTGATGTCTGTTTCACTGCGCAAAGTATTCAATGTCTCTCACATAGACGCCAATACAAAAGATGAGGAAAGCTCACACGGTAAAAAAATCCCGCTACAAGACGTAGTGGAACTGGTGGGGACAGATGAAGCACATCGTGCTCTTCTCGGGATCCTTCTCGACCCCGACACAAAAGGCAAGGAGGATGGTTTTCAGGTTCAAGTTCTCACCCGAAAGGGATCCGGCATGCCCTTTACAAGCCTCAGTTCAGATGAGACCCACAAGCTATTGTTGGTCAAAACAAACTTGTCAACAGCTACAGGCGGCGCTACCGTGGGTAAACCTCCAGAGAACGAAGCTAATTCAACAACAACAACAACAACGCCTACCTATTTTGCCCCAATCTCGGACTGGTATGCATTTCTCCGCTTAGTTTGGGAAGCGAGTGTGGTTCACTCAGGAGGTTTCTACCTGAAACCAGGAACAATCAAGGTCGACGATCTATTTGGCGATCACGAGGAGATCAGGGTCAAGTTGGTGGTGACAGCCAAGGTGGGTAATGAAGAGGCTGTCCTCAATATCGAAGAGTTCCACAATGCGCTAGTGGGAGACGAACCGAAGGGACACGTCTTTGCCACCTTATACAAGGGGCCCAACGAAATGGATTACGAATATGTTCCGATGCACCACTTCGGTGAGTTGGGTATTGAAATTATCGACCATGCGTCGCAACCACATATGGATGCGGCTCCAGAAGGAAACAATTTCAACCAACTGCAAATCGAACACATCAGTCAACTCTACAATGTCTTTTATTGTAAAGCCGATTGGCAGAACGTGTGGAGCCATCCTATCCATGGTGTTGATATGCCAAAAGGCCCTGGTTCCACGAATCAGGAGCGGCACTATGTCCATGTAATGCCTGTGCCGAGTCGCGAACCGACTGACAATCTTTACGCAGCTGTAGGCACCGACCACACTGTCCAACTGCGAGTATCTGACATTTATGGAAATGTCGCTCCAGAGTCGCATTGGCCTAGTTTGGCTGGGCCACTGCGACAAGTATATAACGACAAGGTGATCGGGCTGTCACAATGGTTAGGAGTCAGAAGTACCTATAAGGTTAGCAAGCCCGAAGTTGGAAGCGTTCCAAGCTTAGTGATGGACCTGTCCTTCAACGAGACTCTTCTGCTGAAAAGTGCGAAGCGAGTTTCACCGAAGGGCGTGAGTCCCGAAGAGCTCAAACGCCAAAGGAAAGAACGAATTGTACACATCAGAGACGAATATGTCCGTATCCATGACCAGCTTAAGGATCCACACCTCCAGGTTTCTATCGAAACGCCCCTCAGTAAAGATCCGCTGACTGGAGACATCAAAGAGCAGTTGACATTATTCGTGAGCGATCTCCTGGACTGGATAAATGAAATCGCTACAACCGAGAAATTAGACGTAGGAACTGCCAAAAACTCAGCGCCCGAATGTACCATTAAGTGTTCTTTGGTAACTGACTGGCCTGCCCGGTGGCCTTGGGGCGATCTCCGTGAGCTGACCGTTGATCTCGTGATGGAACGAATCCCGAGCTCGGAAATTGATGATGAGAACCCCTGCTTTACCCTCCACGATGAAATCTACGGTGAGACTGACGTCCGTCACCTGATGCCGACAGTTCAGCGCGCAAGCACTTTGATTCAGGCGGAACAGCACGAGAATGCAGCGGATGACGCTGCTCCAGAAATGAGCTTGCAATCCTTTGCCATAGAATTTGAGGACGCTTACTCAAATTTCGCCGGGCCAGGTAGTCGTCTCAAGATCAGTACTGGCATCAATTCGGACCCCAAAAGCGTCCATTTTGGACACGCAATAATTTCAGTAATGCGGTGGCGTAAATCCGACGAAACTGATCCGGCGACCGGAATCTTAGTCAAGCGGGCCCAAGGTGACCCACTCTTCTCAGCTCCTTTGCCGGTGAACGCACATTTGATCACCCGGACTGTTGACAAGCTTGGCTCCAATATGGACGAGAAGGCCTACTCTTCTGTGGATTTAGACCGTTGGGCCGCCGAGTTTCTAAGTTCTGTTGAGGATCTATTTGATCCGAAAACTGCTCCTGATATTGCTGCAATTCCTAGCCCGAAACTGCCCTCAAATAAGCCAGTGGTGACGAGTAATCCTGAAAATACTGCTTATTATAAATTAGCCGTCAGCAAGGTGAAACTTGCGGCAACCATCAAACGAACCTTGGATTGGATTTACCAGGGAGATTATTTAGGCAGCAAGCGCACACCTGACCAGCTGAAAAAGGCATTGGACCAGGCAAAAGAAAGTATGAACCAAGCACTGCTAACAAGCCTTGAGAATGACTATGGGACAGCCGTGGTTGGACAGATTCCGATGAACGTGTCTATGAAAGCGCCAATCGAACCTTGGGACGAGGGAGCGCAAGCACCTAATATCTTTGGGCCAATTGTGACAAAGGATGCGGAGGCTAGTGCACAGGATCTCCCGTATAGCTTCAGCAACGCGAAGCTTCCGTTGACGCCTGGCGAAGACATGTGGCTGAACTTCCTGGTGCATGCCAAGAGCCCGAGCGATCAGGGTTTCTTTGAGGTTGGCCTGGATTACTCCGTCAACTCCGTCGAGCACCATATCCACCCGGAGGAGGGACGAGACGGCTATGTGCCATCTTCCTGGTTGAGTTTCGTACTGCCGGAAGATGTATCAGAGAACAAGAAGACTAAAAAGAGGATTAAGAAGCTCCCAAACACTTTGACCAATGATCTTGATGACACGATTGAAGGCAAGCCCATCAAGACTATTATTCCTGTACCGCTGCGCTCTTTCCCACCTAACCCCAAGCTGTTGCGTCAGACTGCGAATCCGACGCACCCGGAACTTGGTGAAGCGGCTAACGCTGATGAAGAAGTGAAGACAGGGGATTGGAAAAACCAGCTCGAACAAGCGCTGGAGTGGGATTACCACCTTGAGATTGAGCCACCGCAGGCTGCTCAAGATTCCTTGGTAGTGCAGGTCGTCTTGAACGAGGAGGTCGGATCTATCGAGTCCACGAGCAATACCTCTGAAATCGTGAAGCTTAGTGAGGACCGCATCCCTTTGTTCGAAGCCTTGGCCAGGTACCGTTACGAATTGGAGGAGCTGGAATCAACAGATCTTAAAGCGCGCGTTGCAAAGATCGACAGTATCAATGCCTTGATCCAGAACGTTCAATCAGCGTGGAAGACGGTGGCAGATGCTCAGGAGACGAAGCAGAAGAGAGAAAGCCAAAAGAAACCTCATCAAAAGGATACGGATCACGGAATTTGGGAGTTCGAGATCAGCTGGGAGAAGAAAGAGGTTATCAAGATGGTGAATGAGGAGCCCGTCAAAACTATGGAGACTACAATGACGCTCACCAAAATTTCTACGGATGAATTCCCTTGGCCTACGATTGAATTAGACGGTGTAGGAGAGGAGCTGGACGTAAGTAAAGATAAAGCTGGTTCTCCCACCTATACCTACACGGGGACAGCTCGGCCTGTTATAAAGCTCACCTGGAGGGCGCTCTTTGTGTTGCAATACCAGAGTGCCCACACCGGTGCCTACGTTCGGCGTAATATGCATCTTGCGCCTAAGCATGCGGAGACTACGAACAAGAAAAGCAAGGAAAAGAACCCAGGCTCCACGGATTGGGACACCAATCCGGGTTTTGTGTACCAGACCGAACTCGTGCGATTTAGTAGCCCAGTCGTTCCTCTGATCCATGACCTGAGAACAATTTCGGTTGAGGATGAAAGCCTCGAACACGCGATTGCCAATATCCTCGACACCATCAGGCAAACGGATGGCGAGGATCCAGCGGAGCAGTTGCATTTTGAAGCGCAAATTAACTATAGCTTTGAATTGCTGGCCTATAGAGATGACTCTATCCGATCGCTTCAACCAATCTTTCTGATTGAAGCGAAGCTTGATGAAAGAAGCAAGGATAAGATCAATGAGGATGACCGTGAGGAAGCGGCCAAGATTCCCACCAAGAAGGATAGGATCAATAAAGGTGACCGTGAGGAAGCGTCCAACATTACCACCAAGATCGAGAACTGGCACATGGAGCACGCATCAAATGAGGCCAAACCTGCCTTGGATTTTACCTGGACGCTGTTCGCAACCAAGACTGTCAAAGGTGACCGTCTTCTCCCCTTAGTACGATTCAGTCGCATTGAGATTATGACGAAGGATGGGAAGTGGATGCATATTCCGGTCCCACTGCCCCACCCCATTCCGGACAGTACTGACCCCCCAATTCCGGCCCACTGACCCCCCAGGTCAAAATGGAGACTTACGCTTAATCCCCCCCAACTTCGCCACTCACCAAACCGGCGAAGATGGGCAAACCCAAGCGTCAGGAGTACCCCGACGGTTACGGATCCTCCCAATTTCACCATCACCTGAGGGCTGAAATCGGTCGCCGAGATCTAACGATAGCCCTGAACCACAAGCCTGGTGAAAAACTCCAGCTCGACTTTGCGGGCAAGACTTTTCCTTGGGTCGACCGGGAGACGGGCGAGGTCCGAAA